>CALWBS010000024.1 GCA_944376135.1 uncultured Enterocloster sp. | reverse complement strand
TCTCATCAATGGAGCATGTTTTTTTCTCTGAATCAAACGCCAGCTTCATGCAGGTGCACTGGTGCACATTCCAGAAATCCAAACCCTGCCGCTTTACGCCCTGAGGACAGCTAAGGAGGAGAAGCTGTCCGTCCAGATAAAAGAGATCCGGACACTCCCACATATACCCAAAGGGAGTTTTGGTCGACAGCCGGCCCGCATAGGTCCAATGCTCCAAGTCCCGGGATTCGTACAGGAGAATTAGGCCGCGGCTTTTTTCATCCCTGGCCCCCAGCACCATTCCGTAGGTTCCGTCCTTTTTCCGGAACACCTTGGGATCCCGGACATGACCGCTCATGTCCGCCGGATAGTCCTTGTTCGTCAAAACCACCTGCTTCTTCGAAAAATGCTGACCGTCCCGGCTGGTCACATGGACAGTATTGCTCCCCCGCCCTGTCATGATATAGTCATAATCCGGCCTGTCAAAATATTTTACATTTCCCGTATAAAAATAGTGAATGATTCCTTCTGCCGCCAGAGCGGAGCCGGAATACACGCCGTGGGCGTCAAAATCGTGGTCGGGAAAGAGCACCGGCTCATGGCGGATATATTTCACAAAATCCCTGGTGGAATAATGTCCCCAGAGCTTCCGTTCTCCGGTTGGCTCAAACGGGGTGTACTGGTAATAAATATGGTACTCTCCCTGAAACTGGCAGAGGCCATTGGGGTCATTGAGCCAGCCGGTTTCCGGCATCAGATGGAAGGAGAGGCGGAAGGGATCCCTCTCAACCTGCTCCCGGTACGCCTGATTCTCCCCGCGCCATCTCTCATAATCCTCTCGGAACACCTTTTCGTATTTTTTCAAGAATCCTTCCTCCTAACCTCCATCGCCTTATCGCCGATCTTTGCGCAGGCCTCCGGAAATACGCTCACTTCCAGTCCATTGACCTCCGGAAGAATCATCATGGTCTGTGGATTCAAGCCTTTCTCCCGGATCAAATTCAGATCTGCGAAGATCAATTTATCCCCCTTCTTTACCCGATCGCCCTGAGCCACAAATGCCTCAAAGCCCTGTCCGTCCAGGCTGACTGTGTTGATGCCGATGTGAATCAGTATCTCTACCCCCGTATCCGCGGTAATTCCCACCGCATGTTTGGTGGGAAACAGAAGGCTCACAACGCCGTCACAGGGGGCGCACACGAGTCCGTCCACAGGATTAACCGCCACCCCGTCCCCAAGCATCTTGGAGGCAAACATCTCATCCTCCGACTTATCTACGGGAAGAACCTCTCCCTTCACGGGAACGCCAAGAACCGTCAGACCGTCGGCAGGCTCGCCTGTCTCAGATGCTGCCTTTTCTGTTTCCTGAAGCTTTGGCGTCTTTTGCACACTCTCCTGGGGAGTTCTCTCCTTCTCCTCCTGGGCTCCCAATCCGAACCGTTTCCAGAAGAAGATTGTCAGGCCAAAGGATACGCCCATGGACAGCAGCAGCCCGATGGTAAAGTTGCCGTAATCCGCAGGCTTCATGGAAATATAGCCCGGCAGTCCCGCTGCGCCCAGGGCCTGCGCCAGGGTCCGCGTTCCCGCCAGATAAGCGCTTCCCGCCGCCGAGCCGGCCATAGCCGCATAAAAGGGATATTTCAATTTCAGCGTCACACCGAACATGGCCGGCTCCGTGATCCCCAGGAGAGCCGATACGCCGGAAGCGGAACAGATGGACTTCATCTTCTCATTCTTAGTCAGAAGGAGGACCGCCAGGACCGCTGCACCTTGAGCCACATTGTTCATACTCGCCGTGGAGAAAATAAAGCTTCCGCCTGTGTGAGCGCTGTCCGCCAAGAGCTGAGTCTCAATGGCAATAAAGCTGTGATGCATGCCCGTCATGGTGATGGGCGCATAGGTGAAGCCGAAAATCGCTCCGCCGATGGGCCCCAAGGTATTGTACAGCCAGGTAATCCCGGCCGCCAGCAGATTTCCTGCCTCCCGAAGCACCGGTCCCACGAAGATGAACGTCAAAAAGGAGGTCACCAGAATGGAACACAGGGGCGTCGTCAGATTATCCAGCCAGGAGGGCGTCACCTTGTGAAGTCTCTTCTCAATGGATGCCAGAATCCAGGACACCGCCAAAACCGGGAGCACCGTCCCCTGGTAGCCGATGGCGGCGATCTCAAATCCAAAAATATTCCACACCGGCGGCTCCGCAATTCCGATGGAGTAGGCATTGAGAAGATCAGGATGCACCATAATCATTCCCATGGCCGCCCCCAGAAACGCGTTCCCGCCAAACTTGCTGGTGGCGCTGAAGCCGATGAGCACGGGCAGAAAGGTAAACGGCGCATTCGCAAACGTGTTGATGGCAGATGCCAGGCCCTGCCACTGTGGGTAGAGTTCAATCACGGACTGCCCGTTAAACATGGGCGATGTGAGCACGTTGTTTAATCCCATGAGAAGGCCGCCCGCAACAATGGCTGGGATGATGGGAACAAAGATATCGCTTAGCATCTTCACAAAGCGCTGAACCGCATTCCCCTTCTCCTGCTCTTTCTCCTCCTGCGGACTGTCCTCCAGGCTTCCCAGCTGCCGCTGCACTTCCTGGCATACCAGATTCACGGTCCCCGAACCAAAAATAATCTGAAACTGGGACTGAGTAAGAAATACTCCCTTCACTCCCTCCAGGTCGCTGATCGCCTCCTCGTCACGCAGATCGTTGTTGCGCAGCTGAAAACGCAGCCTGGTTGCGCAGTGGGTCACAGAGCGAATATTTTCCTTCCCGCCCACGTACTGAATGACCTGACTTGCCACTTTTGCATAATCCATACGTTTCTTCCCCTTTCCATGCCGTCTGCCCCTTAGACTGTCCGATTTTGACACTGTCCATTCATGTCACCGGTTCAGTTCTTTTTATGGTTTCATCCTACGCCTTTTGACGCCATTTGTCGATACCAATTACGGAACCTGTTCCAATTCCGAGTATAAAAAAACTAGCCTGCT
>CALWBS010000023.1 GCA_944376135.1 uncultured Enterocloster sp. | reverse complement strand
GGGAAAACGCTTAAAACAGCTTACCCAGAACAACACAAAATGTATGGTAAAGGTCAACGGGGTGCCCCTGATCAACAGAGCTCTGGGACAATTGGATCAATTGGGCCTCTCCCGCATCATCCTGGTGGTGGGATATGAGCGCGAAAAGCTCATCCGGCATATTGACGGCCTGGATGTCTCCACACCCATTGAATATGTGGAGAATCCCATCTACGATAAGACAAACAACATCTACTCTCTTTTTCTCGCCAGGAAGTATCTTTTAGAGGAAGATACGCTTCTTCTGGAATCCGACATCATTTTTGATGATTCCGTACTCCGCTGCCTGGTGGAGGATCCCAGAGACAGCCTGGCCCTGGCAGCCAAGTATGAGTCCTGGATGGACGGCACCTGCCTGCTCCTCTCGGAGCAGGACGACATTGAGGCCATGATACCGGGAAGCAAGTTCCGTTTTTCTGATATGGGAAATTATTATAAGACGGTCAATCTCTACAAGTTCAGCCGCGACTTTTCCCGGACGCACTATGTGCCCTTCCTGGAGGCCTATACCGCCGCCCTGGGGAACAACGAGTATTACGAGCAGGTTTTAAAGGTTCTCGTGTCCCTGGACGACCCGGGAATCAAGGCCAAGCGCTTGACCGACGACCAACTCTGGTATGAGATTGATGATATCCAGGATCTGGACATTGCGGAATCCCTCTTTGCTCCCAAAGAGGAAAAGACAGCGCTGATTCACCGCCGCTTCGGCGGCTACTGGCGTTATCCGAAGATGCTGGATTTCTGCTATCTGGTCAACTGCTACTATCCGCCCCGGAAAATGCTGGATGAGATAAAGGCCAACTTTGACAGCCTCGTGTGCCAGTATCCCTCCGGCATGTACGTCAACTCCCTTCTGGCCGCCCGGAACTTCTCCCTCAGGCAGGAGCAGGTGGTGGTTGGAAATGGAGCCGCGGAGCTCATCAAGGCCATCCTGGACAAGACACAGGGAACCCTTGGAATCATCAAGCCTACCTTTGAAGAATACGCCAACCGCTACAGCGGCCCGGTATGCGCCTGTACCCCCAAAGCCCGGGACTTTTCCTACGGCGCCGGGGAAATAATGGAATATTTTGCAGACAAAGACATCCGTCTTTTAGTGCTCATCAATCCGGACAATCCCACGGGAAATTATATCTGCAGAAAGGAACTGGAGCAGCTGATTCTCTGGACAGAGGAGCGGCAAATCACCTTCCTGGTGGATGAGTCTTTTGTGGACTTTGCAGATGAACCGGAAGCCAGCCTTCTGGACGAGGAGCTTCTTCGCGCTCACCCTCGCCTCATCGTTGTTAAAAGCATCTCCAAGTCCTACGGCGTGCCCGGCCTGCGCTTGGGCGTGGCGGCCAGCGGAGACACCGCGCTGATTGACCAGCTGAAAAAGGACGTATCCATCTGGAACATCAACTCCGCGGCGGAATTTTATATGCAGATTGAAGAAAAATATCGGAAGGATTATGCTGCCTCCCTGGTGCGTGTGCGGGCAGAGCGGGAGCGTTTTGCCGGAGTGCTCGCCTCTATTCCCGGCCTGCGCGTATTCCCGTCACAGGCAAATTATCTGATGGCGGAACTGGTTTCTGCCGGGGAACCCGCAGACAAAGCCCCGGCGTACGGCGCCGGAGAACCGCCCATGACGGCCGCCCGGCTGACCGAGGAACTTCTAACCCGCAGGAATCTCCTCATCAAGGACCTGACCTCCAAGATGGGGGCGGACGGACGCCAGTTTATCCGCATTGCCGTGCGCAATGAGAGGGATGACGATCTGCTGGCAAAGGCGCTGCGGGAGGCGCTTACCGCGCACTAAAGTTAAAACAGGGATGCAGCTGCCTCGCTGCATCCCTGTCTGCTGTACCCTTCCGCTTATTGGAATTCCCGCTCCGCCGCCTCCATGGCGGACGCGATCACCTTGTCCATGTCGTAATATTTGTACTCTCCGAGCCGTCCCCCGAAGCTCACCCGGCTCTCTTCGGCAGCCAGGGCGGCGTACTTTTGGTACAATGCCTGGTTTTTCTCATCATTCACCGGATAGTAGGGCTCCATGCCCTCCTCCCAGGTCACGGGGTACTCCCGGGTAATCACAGTCTTCTCCTGCGTGCCGAACTCAAAGTGCTTGTGCTCAATAATCCGGGTGTACGGCGTCTCCCGGTCCGTATAGTTCACCACAGCCACCCCCTGGTGGTTCTCTTCGTCAAGGACTTCCGTTTCAAAGCGCAGGCTCCGGTATTCCAGCTTGCCGAATTTCCATCCATAATAGGCGTCAATGGGGCCGGTATAGATTACACGGTCTCCCAGGCTGTCATAATAGTCCTTATTTTCCAGGTAATCCTTCCCCAGCTCCACATCACAGTCCGCAAAGAGCTTTTCAATCATCACATTGTATCCGCCGATGGGGATTCCCTGGTAAAGGTCATTGAAATAATTGTTATCGTAGGTATAGCGCACCGGCAGACGGCGGATGATAAATGCGGGCAGATCCCGGCAGTCTCTCCCCCACTGCTTTTCCGTATATCCCTTGACCAGCTTCTCATAGATCTCCCGGCCCACCAGACTGATGGCCTGCTCTTCCAGATTTTTCGGCTCCCCGGTGATCTCCGCTCTCTGCCTCTCAATGATCTCCTTTGCTTCCTTCGGCGTGGAGATTCCCCACATCCGGCTGAACGTATTCATGTTAAAAGGCATGTTATACATCTGGCCCTTATAGTTTGCCACCGGGCTGTTGGTATAGCGGTTGAACTCCGCCAGGGAATTGACAAAATCCCACACCTTCCGATTGCTGGTATGGAAAATATGGGCTCCGTACTTGTGCACATGAATACCCTCCATATCCTGGCAGTATACATTGCCTCCCATGTGATCCCGCTTTTCCACTACAAGACAGGATTTTTCCGCCTTCGCCGCATACCAGGCAAATACACCTGCATACAGGCCGCTTCCCACCAACACATAATCATAATGCTTCATCGCGCATTCTCCTTTTCACATCTTGCGCGGCAATTTCACCGCCAATCTATAGCAACCGTTTAGGACTGTTACTATATGATGCATCTTACCATGGATTTTCCCTGTGTACAAGACTGCATTTTCAAAGGCGCGTCAAGACAGATTACTGATCAGCTGTTCCATCACTCGAAAAAACACTTCCAGATCCTCCTCCCTGACCCCCCGCATCATCTCCTCCTCCATGCCGTCCAGATCCTGACACACCTGTTCCCTATATTGAAGAGCCTTCTCTGTCAGGAGAATCCGTTTTCTCCGGGCGTCATAGGAAGCGGGCTCCCGACGTATCAGGCCATTTTCCTCCATTTTTTTGAGCAGCTCAGTTGCCGTGGGAGGACGCATGCCGAACTCCTCCTCCACATCCTTCTGAAAAACATCTCCGGACTGGGCCAGAAGAAAATGAAGGACTTTCCCTTGAGCGCCGCTGAACTGTCCTTTGCAGGAAAATGTATCCACCTTTCGGCGTATTTTGTTGGACAGCTTACCCACGCATCTTCCGACTGACTGTGATGAACGTATCATATAATCCCCCTCCTGACCTTTCTCCGCTTTACCGTCGTATTAAATATGCCGGGTGCGGTACAGTGGCTTTCAAGCACACTCTACCGCACCCGACGCAGCAATGTCAAGGCAAATATGCGGGCAGGGCTCTTTGATTTTACCAGCAAATATGGTACAATAAAAATGATCATCAATTTTCCAGAGGAGCACCGGGACAGCATGTGTATTTTGCCGTATATACCTATATTGGAGGTATTGTTTTTCAATCTGCTCGCAATCGACCATTGCTGCCATAAAAAGCGCAGTGGTATGACTGTTGTCTTGGTTCTCTTCCTGTTTTCCGTACTTTTTTTCGCGTTTTCCCTTGCAAACGCCAAGGCTCTGGCCTTTCGAGGGGACGGAAGACTGAGTTTTGGAGGGTTCATTTATATTGTTCCCATGGGCTTTCTGTACAGAGAAAAGCCCTTGCTTCTGTTTGCCATTATCTGCACCTGTTGGACATACACCCTCGGAATACTGGCCCTCACTTTCCAAATTGCCGGTATTTTATTACCGGGAAGCCTGGCTTGTGTTTTAGTGGTGGAAAATCTTCTGTTCATAGGGACTATCTTTCCGTTTTATAGACATATTATTCCAAAATACGTTTTTGTGGTAGTGAATCTTCCTCGTTTTGAGACCCGATGGTACAAGTATATGGCCTTGAGCACCAGTTTAAGCTTTCTTCTGCTGATGGTCATCAATGCCGTATTTATTGCTGGAGAGTCCTCTCTGTTAAAAATCGCGGCCCTCGCTCTTCTTTTAATATCTACACATGTCTCTTATTTTATTATTTACCGGATTGTCCTAAATTCCCTCCGTCTCGGACAGCTGGAATATGCCGCATTTCATGACCCTCTAACCGACCTGGGCAACCGCAAACAACTGGAGAAGCATCTGCAGGAGCTTTTAGATGCGGAAGATACATTTTCCGTACTTTTTATGGATTTAGATCACTTCAAGGCAGTCAATGATCAGTACGGCCATCTGGCGGGTGACCAATATTTGAGGCAGTTTGCCAAAATCAGCCGTGAACTGCTCTTGAGCTGCGGCCGAGTTTTTCGCTTTGGCGGAGATGAATTCGCTGCGGTTTATTACGGGACGGTTCCCGATGCCCAAATCCATCGGCTTGCAGAGTGCATGGGCTGGGATGCGGGTGCGCCTTGCCCCTTTAATGGGGTCAGTATTGGAGTAATCCACTGCCGGCCGCCTCATAAGGATGTAGAGTTGATTCTGCGGCAGGCAGACCAAATCATGTATCAGAATAAGCTCAACCGGGCCTGTCCCTCCCAGCGCACGTGAAATTATTTTCTGCTTCGTTTAATTTTCTGTAAAGGAGAACGCTGTTAAAATGACTCTCATTTCACTCCTGCCATTAGCGGAAATGCTGATTTGCAATTCTATTGCCTGCGACCGATGTTGTCACAGGAAGTTTTCTCTAGGAAAAACATTCCTGATCCTTGTCCTTTTTACCTGCGCATTTGTGCTATGCGTCATTCCCTTCGTCCGCCAGCTTTTTCACGGTGACGGCCGCTTTGCCCTCGTAGGCTTTTTTTACCTCATTCCTTTAAATTATGTGTACAGGGAAAATCGGCTTCTCCTGTTCGTTATCATGTGCACCTGCTGGGCATATACCTTGGGTCTGTTCACCCTAGCCCTGCAGATTAACAATATCCTGCTGCCAAGCTCCTATATTCTTCTGACTATACTCTATAATCTGCTCCTTTTGGGAACTCTCTATCCATTTTTTAAATGGATTGTTCCCATGCATGTTTTTATCTTGAAAAATATACAATCTTTTGAAAAGCACTGGTACCGGTATCTATCTTTGAGCAGCTGTCTGAATTTTTCACTGCTGCTCCTTTTGAATAATATATTTCTTGGAAATCCTGGATCCTTTGTTAAAGTTATGGCAATTGTTCTGCTGATGGCTTCCACTTACCTTTCTTATTTCATTCTTTACCGTATTGTCCTGGATGCCATCCGGATGAATCGCCTGGAATATGCCGCCTTTCACGATTCCCTCACCGGCCTTGGCAACCGTGCACATCTCTGGAATGACCTCAATATGCTCCTGGACTCCAATGAGACATTCTCTGTGCTGTTTATGGATCTGGATCATCTCAAAACAGTCAACGACCAATATGGTCATTTGACTGGCGATGCGTACTTAAAGCATTTCGCACAAATCAGTTCCGAAATTTTCCAGAATCGCGGAGAGATCTACCGCTTCGGAGGCGACGAGTTTGCCGCTATTTATTACGGCATTCCCCCTCAAAGTATCCTGCAAGAGCTGCGCGAATGCCGTGGCTGGGAAAATGGCGCTCCCTGTCCCTTCCGACAAGTGAGTGTCGGAATTCTTCACTGCCGACCGCCCCACCAGGATGCGGAGCAGATCCTCAGACAGGTAGACCGGCTGATGTATGAGAAGAAAATAGAGAGAAGGATGGGCGTGGAGCACTCTGTGGCTTTGTAGCGGGAGGTAACGCTCAAACTCTGATATCCATTCTTCATTTTGCCTATTTCAATCCACACCTCCCTCACGGGAGGCGACGACTTTTATGTGACAAATAACTAGTAATAATAGAATTTCAATCCACACCTCCCTCACGGGAGGCGACCAAACCTGGAACATATCTATGGTATCCTACACAATTTCAATCCACACCTCCCTCACGGGAGGCGACGGCTGCCGCATATAAAGCCTGGGGATTTACAAAATTTCAATCCACACCTCCCTCACGGGAGGCGACGATGGAGGGTAATCCCGACAGATGATGATATAAAATTTCAATCCACACCTCCCTCACGGGAGGCGACGTTTTAACCCCAGCGAGCGACGTAAGAGATGGGGAATTTCAATCCACACCTCCCTCACGGGAGGCGACTCCGCTGTATCGATTCGTATTTGATAACAGTGTCCATTTCAATCCACACCTCCCTCACGGGAGGCGACGATAGACAAAGTTGTAGTCATTACGATTATATCATTTCAATCCACCCCTCCCTCACGGGAGGCGACACAACAATATCAATCTCCGGCTTTTTATACACTTTATTTCAATCCACACCTCCCTCACGGGAGGCGACAAAACCACCCAGGAAGAGGATGATAGGACCTCCCAACTTCAATCCACACCCCCCTCACCAGAGGCAACCACCTTCTCCCTACTG
>CALWBS010000022.1 GCA_944376135.1 uncultured Enterocloster sp. | reverse complement strand
AACCGTCATTTTACCATATTGGCATATATTTATCAAGTATGTGTTCAAAAACTCAGGACACCGTTTCCTCATAGCGGTCCACCAGCTCATAGGCCCGGTCCCTGGTAAGGCTTACCAGGGCTGCCGCATAGCCCAGGCTTTCCATGGAGCCGCCTTTTCCTGACTTCTCAGCCGCCCTGGCTTCCCGGTTCTGCATCCACTCCTGCTGCTCCTGGGCCAGGCCGGCAGCCTCCTCATCGGATAAAGCCGCAAGCAGGGCGGAATAAATGGTATTCAGCTCACTCTCCCACATCTTGAGCTCCGACTCGGCTGAGGTCATAATAGAGTACACATTGGACTCCTGCTCTTCATTCTGTATCCGCGCAATCTGCGCATCCAATTCCTCCAGGCGCTGCCGGTAATCCGTCCCAGCCCCCGCGCTCTTCTCCGCAGGTCTGGCTCCCACAAGGGGAGAAATGGGCTCGCCGGCGCCCTCCGTCTCCTCCTGTACGGAAGCCTCTGCCGCCGCAGACTGACCGGACGATATTTCTTCCGCGGTTCCCTGTGAAACAGCTTGGCCGCCTCCGTCCATCTCCAAGGACGCAGCCGCAGGAGCTGCCTCTAATGATGCCGCGGTTGCCGCATCCAATGGGGCCTCCGCATCTGCCCCCAAGGCTGCGGATTCTTGCCCCGCATCATTCACCTGACCAGGGGCCGCCCCTGCCTCTTCCCCTCCATCTGCCGTCTGACCGGATACGGCTCCCGGGCCCGGAGCCATGCGGGAGCGCACCCCCATTTCCTGGCTCTGGCTGGTTTCTGCGGCCGCGCCCGCCTGCTCCTCTTCAAAAGCCGCCGGAGAATTGTCAGCCAGAACAGAACTGTCCTTGCTCGCGCCCGCCGCTGCAGATAAACTCTCTGTACTCTCCTCGTTTCTGCTGCTCACAAAGGAGTGCGTATATTTTGTCAATCCGGATCCGATCACCAAAATGCAGGCGATCACAATCCATATCCTTTTATCTTTCATTGCGCTCATCCCTGTCTTCTTCTATAGACCTATCTTAGCACAAAAAAACCGGTCAGTGAATATGAAGATAAAAGGAGTAATACATCGTAAGAGATATGTAAGAAACTGCCATTCTCCTGCATATGCTCTCTGTTCGGCGATTATGGAGCAGTGACTTTTTTCAACTGCTCTCCAGCCCCTCGTCCACAAGAAGGTCTGTCCCATCCGCCGCTGATGTGGCCAGCTTGTCACAGCGCTCATTTTCCGGGTGGCCCGCATGGCCCTTGACCCAGACAAATTCTACTTCATGGGGCTTTTTGGCATTTAAAAGTCGCTTCCACAGATCAATATTTTTCACCGGTCCGCTCTTTCCCCGGTTCCATCCTTTATCCACCCAGCTGTCGATCCATCTTTTATTAAAAGCGTCCGTGAGATACCGGGAATCCGAGTAGAGCGTCACTTGACAGGGACGGTTCAGCACCTCCAGGCCTGCGATAGCGGCCATAAGCTCCATCCGGTTGTTGGTAGTGCGCACATAGCCGCATGAAAGAGTCTTTTCATGCAGCCTCCCCTCCCGGTCCGTATAGTGCAGCACTACCCCATATCCCCCTGGTCCGTCCGGATTCCCTCTGGCAGAGCCGTCCGTATAAATCTGTACTTTTGTCATATGCAAGCCTTCCTATCTGTTCCATTTTTCGCAGAGGGCCAGAATCTGCTCCGTAAATTTCGTGAGATCCCGGTTGGCGCCCCCTTCATTTCTCTCAATAACCTCCATGAGCATCTTGCCCGCATCCACAAGGCGGGTGTATACCCCCGTGGCTTTTCGCCTTCCCGCTGTCTCCTTGTCAACCGGAACTCCCTCTGTCTCCTTAATCCAGCAGCCCTTTATCAGGTCAAACTGGGACCCGGAAAAGGGTGCCCGGGCCCGCAGGCCCAGCTGCGCCGTCAGGGCATCCGTAAATGAAACGCAGGAGCTCTCGCTTCCGTGCACCACAAATACGTATTTTGGAGGGTTCTCGAAGGAAGAAATCCAGGTGAGCAGGCCGTCCCGGTCTGCGTGTCCGCTGATGCCGTCCATGGTCTCGATATGGGCCCGCACCGTAATCTCCTCACCGAAAATTTTCACCGTCCCGGCACCGTCCTGGAGAAGACGGCCCAGGGTCCCTTCGGCCTGGTATCCGGCAAAAACCACCGTACACTCCTGCCTCCAGAGATTGTGCTTTAAATGATGGCGGACACGGCCCGCGTCACACATTCCGGCCGCAGAAATAATGACCTTAGGCGTCATATCAAAATTGATATTTTTTGACTCCTCACTGCTGACAGACAAAATAAGCCCAGGAAAATCAATCGGATTGATTCCACGCTCCACCAGGGCCTTTGTCTCCTCATCATAACACTCCAGCATGTTTGCCTTAAATACATGGGTAGCCTCCACCGCCAGGGGACTGTCCACATACACAGGGAACTCCCCATGCCCCTTCACCAGACCTTCCTCCTTTATATGGCGGATCATATAGAGAAGCTCCTGAGTCCGGCCCACGGCAAAGGCGGGGATTACCACATTTCCCTGCCGGTCCAGCGTCTCCTGGATAATTCCCGCCAGGCGCAGAATGTGATCCTCTCCTTTTTTGTGATACCGGTCCCCATAGGTCGACTCCATCACCACATAGTCTCCTTGGGTAATATACTGTGGATCCCGTATCAGCGGCTTATTTTTATTTCCAATATCACCGGAAAAGACAATCTTCCGTGTCTCGCCGGCCTCAGTGGCCCAAATTTCAATGGAGGCGGATCCCAGCAGGTGCCCCACATCCGTAAAACGGAGCGTCAGATTCTCGTTCAGCTTGAACATCTGGCCGTAGGCCACACCCTCGAAATGTTCCAAAACATTCTCCGCGTCCTGGGTCGTGTATAATGCCTCCACCTGCTCCCGCCCGGCCCGCCGGGCCTTGCGGTTCTTCCACTCAGCCTCCATCTCCTGAATGTGGGCGCTGTCCCGCAGCATAATCCCGCACAAATCTACCGTGGCATAGGTGGCGATCACCCTCCCTCTGAACCCCCTGGCATAGATCCAGGGCAACATGCCTGCATGGTCAATATGGGCATGGGTCAGAAAAACATAGTCAATATCACTGTAAGCCACAGGAAGCTCCGCATTTTTATATTGAATATTTCCCTGCTCCATGCCGCAGTCGATGAGGACCTTCATCTTCCCCACTTCCAGGAAATGGCAGCTGCCGGTCACCTGGTGATCCGCCCCGATAAATGTAAGCTTCATCCGCATTCTCCCCTCTGAAACAGCAAAATTTTCTGTCAATTTCATTTTTAGTATACCACATTTTATATAGAGAATGCAATCTGGCTGAAAGCAATTTTCCGCTGCATGCGCCGCTGTTCTATATGATGATGCAGATCATTCCTCCGTTGCTGTCATTGATGATCTTCTGAAGCGTATCCTGGAGCTTCAGCTGGCAATCCTCCGTCATCTGGGAAATCTTGGCCTGGATGCCATCCTCCACAATCTGTTCAATGGATTTGCCAAAAATATTGGTCTTCCACACGCCGTCATCTCCTTCTCTGGCATTCTCTTTAATGTAGGCAATCAAATCCTGCGCCTGCTGCTCATTCCCCACAATGGGGGCAATTTCTGTTTCGATGTGAGCTTTAATCAGATTGATGGACGGGGCCTCCGCCTTCATTTTTACTCCGTATTTATTTCCATGGCGGATCATCTGGGGTTCATCCAGCATAATCTCGGAGCGCTCCGGAGTCACCACTCCATATCCTTTTAGGCGGACCTGGGCCAAGGCATTTTTCACCTGCTCATACTCCTTCTGCATCCGCGCCAGGCTGCCGAGTGTCTGCATGAGCTGGTATTCCCCCTCGATGGGAAGCCCCACATAATCGCTTAAAATCTGGTAATAGTAGCTCTCATCCATCTCCACCTGCAGCTCCACACTTCCATCGGACATACGCATGGAGCGAACCGCGATGGAGCGGACAGGCCCGCTGTCTAAAGCCGCAATCTGGGCGGACACATCTTTCATGTGATCTACCTTCTGGATCAGATTCGACGCCGTCTGGATAACTTGGGCCTTGAGCCAATGGGAGGGCGGAAGAATTTCCAGCCATTTGGGAATATAAAAATCCAGCTCGGTCACCGGAAATTCCTTCAGCACCCGTTCCAATATATGGAAAATGTCATCCTTTTTCAGCTGTTCGCAGTTTACCGGAAGCACAGACACCCCATAGTCCTCCGCCATCTCCCGGGCTAGGCGTACCGTATCATCCGAGTAGGGCTTCACCGAATTAAGAAGCACAATAAAGGGCTTGCCCAGATTTTTTAATTCCTCAATCGTCTGTTTCTCAGCCCCTATGTATCCGGATCTGCGTATCTCCCCGATCGACCCATCCGTAGTCACCACAATCCCAATGGTGGAATGTCCTCCAATTACTTTTCTCGTGCCAATCTCTGCCGCCTGTGTAAAAGGAATCTCATGATCAAACCAGGGGGTCTTTACCAAGCGCTCCTCTCCGTTTTCCACGTGGCCAGAGGCGCCCTCCACCATAAATCCTACGCAGTCAATCAGACGCACCCTGGCCTCAATCCCATCTGCCAAACTGATCTTGGCCGCTTCCTTGGGAATAAACTTGGGCTCTGTTGTCATAATCGTCTTTCCTGCCGCGCTTTGCGGAAGCTCATCCCTGCTCACGCTGCGCAGATTTTCATCCTCCATAGCAGGAAGTACCAAAAGTTCCATAAAACGCTTGATAAAAGTAGATTTTCCCGTCCGCACCGGCCCCACCACACCAATATAGATTTCCCCGCCGGTCCGGGCCTGTATATCCTTGTATACATTAAAATTGTCCATAAAAATACCCCCTTGCACGTTTTTACAATATATGCAAGGGGGCAGCGCGGTATGCCTATAACACTTTCTTTTCCAGAACATCCACCCGCTTTTCCACCTGACGAATCATCCCCAGGAGGAGCCCATGGTTGGCATCATCTGTCTTCCGAATACGATAATATTCCGCAATCTCCTGCACGTTTTTCTCGACACGTCCAATCCGGTTCTGAAGATTTATGTAGATGCGGTCCGACTCCTGTAAAAGCAGATTCTCAGATTCCTTCAGACGCTCGTCCAGCCGCTTCTCAAAATGATTCTTCAGTTCCTCCAGACGGCCGTCAAAGCGGCTCTCCATCGCCTCGAAGCGCTCATCGATCTGCTCAAAGCGTTTATCAATCTGCTCAAACCGCTCATCAATCTGCTCGAAGCGTTTATCGATCTGCTCAAACCGCTCATCAATCTGCTCGAAGCGTTTATCGATCTGCCCAAACCGCCTGTTCATGCGCTCTTCCGTATCCATCAGCAGAGACCGGATGATTGCTATATCCTGTTTGTCCAGCATGCTCGTCACCTCCTACGCAAAAACTCCTGCAGCAAACGCTCAATACACATCCAAGCATGTCATTGTGCACTCCGCCCGCAGAAATAAAATGGTTTGCGCGTGCAGCTATACGTATAGGATACCCTCTCAGCCTGTGCCCTATATATACCATGAACATCCGCTGCTGTCAAGCGAAAGCCTATTCACTTAAATACGCCTTTTTCACCTGATCGTTGTTCATAAGCTCCTTCGCATCCCCGCTTAGAGCGATGGTCCCGGTCTCTAAAACATACGCTTTATCCGCAATGGAGAGTGCCTTCTTCGCGTTCTGCTCCACTAAAAGGACCGTTGTACCGTCCCGGTTAATACTCTGAATGATATCAAAAATCTCATTTACATAAATGGGGGAAAGTCCCATGGACGGCTCATCCATAACAATCATCTTTGGGTGGCTCATGAGAGCCCTCCCCATCGCCAGCATCTGCTGCTCACCGCCGGATAATGTGCCGGCCGGCTGATTCTTTCGCTCCTCCAATCTAGGAAACCGCTGATATACTTTTTTTAAAGTCTCCTCGATCTCCTTCTTGTCCGGACGGGTGTAAGCCCCCATTTTCAGGTTCTGGAGCACCGTGAGATTAGCGAATACCCGGCGTCCCTCCGGCACATGGGCGATGCCCATTTTCACCAGCTTATACCCCGGCATGCGAGTAATATCCGTTCCCTGATAAGAAATTGTTCCCGCCTTCGCACTCAAAAGCCCCGTGATCGTGTGCAGAGTGGTGGTCTTTCCCGCTCCATTGGCACCGATCAGGGCCACAATTTCTCCCTGCTCTACATCGAAGGAGATTCCCTTTAAAGCCTGGATAACACCATAATATACCTCCAGGTTTCTGACTTCCAGCATCGCCATTATCTCTTCTCCTCCTATTCGCCAAGATACGCCTTGACCACCTCGGGGTTTTTCAGCACCTGGCTGGTCTCCCCCTGGCAGAGCACCTGCCCGAAGTTCAGCACCGTAAGCTGCTCGCAGATACCGCTCACCAGCTTCATGTCGTGCTCGATCAAGAGAATCGTCATATCAAAAGTGTCCCGCACAAACCAGATCGTCTCCATGAGCTCCGCCGTCTCATTGGGGTTCATGCCGGCGGCAGGCTCGTCCAGCAAAAGAAGCTTTGGCTTTGTCGCCAGAGCCCTGGCAATCTCCAGCTTTCTCTGCTTGCCGTAGGGCAGATTGGAGGCTTTAATATCACACTCCCCATCCAGGCCGAACACCTGGAGCAGACGCATCGCCTCTTCATCCATCTGCTTCTCCACCTTATAGTAGTTGGGGAGACGCAGAATCCCCGTCACAACCCCGTATTTATAATGGTTGTGAAGGCCAGCCTTCACATTGTCCAAAACGGAAAGCTCCTTAAACAGCCGGATATTCTGGAAGGTTCTCGCGATGCCATCCTGGTTAATCTCCGTGGTTTTTCTCCCCGTAATATTTCTTCCGTCCAGCACAATGCTTCCCTTATCCGGCTTGTACACTCCGGTAAGCAGATTGAAAACCGTAGTTTTTCCCGCCCCGTTGGGACCGATCAGTCCATAGAGCTGTCCTTTCTCGATAGAAACGCTGAAATCATCCACCGCTTTTAAGCCGCCAAAGGAGATACTTAAATTTTTTACATCCAATAATGCCATCTTACGCAGCCTCCTTCGCCGTTTTTTTTGCCTTGCGCATGAATCCTTCAAACAGGCGCTCCCGCATCGCCACAAACTGCGGCGCGGAATTGAAAAGCATTGCCAGAATCAGGACAATGGCGTACATCAGCATGCGGTAATTGTTTAATCCGCGCAGAAGCTCCGGAAGCAGATAGAGGATGACCGTTGCAATCACAGAACCCCTGATGCTTCCGATCCCTCCAAGAACCACGTACACAAGAATCATAATGGACATATTGTAGCCAAAGTTCTTGGGTGTAGCCGTAAGCGTTGTCAGGTTGTGGGCATACAGAACGCCTGCAATTCCCGCCAGAGCCGCTGAGATAGAGAACGCCATGAGCTTATATTTCGTAATATTGATGCCGATGGATTCCGCCGCAATTCGGTTGTCGCGGATTGCCATGATGGCCCGCCCGGCCCGGGAATTTGTCAGGTTCATAACAATAAACAAGGTGATCAGAACCAAAATGATGCCGATGGTGAAGGTGGCCGTCTGCGGCGTTCCCGTGATCCCCTGGGCCCCTTTTATCAGAACTTCCCCATCATCAGCCAGATTTAAGGACAGCGAATCCTTCAGCGAAAAATGAAATCCCGCAGAGTCCCGTCCCAGGTACACCGCATTGATCAGATTTTTGATAATCTCGCCAAAAGCCAGCGTCACAATCGCCAAGTAGTCTCCTCTGAGCCGAAGCACAGGGATCCCAATCAGCATACCGAAACCAGCGGCTACCAGAGCGCCGATTAAAATCGCAATCACCATAGCCAGCGTAGGGTCCATGGTGCCCTTGACGCATTTGGAAAACAAGGCGCCCGCAAATGCTCCCACGCACATAAAGCCCGCATGTCCCAGACTCAGCTCTCCCAGTATGCCGACAGTCAGATTTAAGGACACGGCCATAATCACATAAATACAGAAGGGAACCAAAAGTCCCTGCAGCAGGCTGGATACGTAGCCGGATGCAATCAGGACCTGCATGATGATATAGGCCGCGATTACCATCCCGTAGGTTATCATATTATTCACAAAAATCTTCTGCTTTGCTCTACTCTTCATACCGGCACCTACACTTTCTCATTGATCTGCTTGCCAAGGATTCCCGTGGGCTTAACCAACAACACGATGATCAAAACGGAAAACACGATGGCGTCAGAGAGCTGGGAGGATATATACGCCCTGGCCAGAATCTCAATAATTCCCAGAAGGATGCCTCCGATAAAGGCTCCGGGGATGGAACCAATACCGCCAAATACGGCTGCCACAAAGGCTTTGATGCCCGGCATAGAACCTGTATAGGGGGTGAGGGACGGGTAAGCAGAACAGAGAAGCACGCCCGCCACTGCCGCCAGGGCGGAACCGATGGCAAATGTGAGGGCGATGGTTCCGTTGACATTGATCCCCATGAGCGTGGCTGCGCCTTTGTCCTCGGAAACTGCCAGCATGGCTTGTCCTGCTTTCGTCTTATTGATAAAGGTAGTCAGGCAGATCATAATGATGATGCAGGAGATAATGGTTACAATGGCCTCCCCTGTGATATTGAGCTGCCCGCCGGCAAGCCGGATGGGCTCTATGCCCACAACGGAAGTAAAGGATTTTGTATCCGCTCCGAAAATCAGAAGCGCAATATTTTGGAGCAGATAGCTGACGCCGATTGCCGTTATCAGGACGGCCAGCGGAGAGGCGTCACGCAGGGGCTTATAAGCCACGCGTTCAATCACCACCCCCAGAACGGTGCACACAATCACCGCCAGAAGGACACCTAAAAGGGTTGGAAAGCCCATGGAACTTACGGTGACGAAAACCACGAAGCTTCCGATCATAATGACATCTCCATGTGCAAAGTTCAGCATCTTGGCAATGCCGTAAACCATCGTATAGCCAAGTGCAATAATGGCGTATACACTGCCTAGGCTGATGCCATTGATCAAATAGTTAATAAAGCCCATACTAACACCTCTTCATCTTGAAGTTTACCTGCCGCTGTTCAGGACAGCACATCTGAATTATATCGAATTATATCATACAAGCCCTTCACAAACAAGAGGGTTGTCATGAAATGACAACCCTCTATTGGGTCAAAACAGTATCAATTAAGATCCGGCAATTACTCCATGGCGGTATATGCGCCGTTCTCAACCATAACAGCCTTAGGAGCCTTGTGAGGCTCGCCGTCCTCTGTCCAGGTCATGCCTGCACCGGTCAGACCATCCAGCGTGATTTTCACCATGGAAGCCTTCACAGCCTCACACAGATCGCTCACGGACATATCTGGGGTTGCGCCTGCATCCTCGATAGCAGCCTTCAAAGCATAAATAGCATCGTAGGAATCAGCTGCAAACTGAATCGGGGTCTCGCCGTAAGCCTCCTCGTAGCTGGTCACGAAGTTTACGGTCAGCTCGTCCGTTGCATCTGCCGCAAAGGGAGTTAAGAGCATAAGTCCCTCCGCCAAACTGGTATCAAAATTCTCCACATTCAGGATTCCGTCCATGCCGTCGCAGCCAAAGAACTGGGGAGCATATCCCATGGTGTTGGCCTGCTGCAGGATCAGGGAAGCCTCGGTATAATAAATGGGAAGGAACACCAGCTCTGCGCCGCCGTCCTTTGCCTTCTGAAGCTGGGTGGAGAAATCCTTGTTGCTGTCCGCGGTAAATGCCTCGGCAGAAACAATCTCAATGCCCTGGTTCTGAGCCTCCTGTGCAAAATTCTCGTAGATTCCGCTGGAATATACGCTGGAGCTGTCATAGATAACCGCTACCTTGGATGCCAGGTCATGCTCACCGATGTAGGTAGCTGCCGCAGTACCCTGATCCGGATCAGAGAAGCAGATGCGGAACACGTTGGGGTTAGCCGCACACTCTACCGCAGAACCGGAGGGAGTAATCTGGAACATATTGTCCGCCATGGTTTTGTCCGCTACCGCAACACAGGGGTTGGAGGTTACGGTTCCGTTTAAGAGCTGCATGCCCCAGTCCTTCAGAGCATTGTAGGCACTTACAGACTTCTCAGGGTCATTCTCATCGTCCTGGAACTGGAATTCGATCTGGTATCCATTGATGCCGCCTGCCGCATTGATCTCCTCAACTGCAATCTCCGCTCCGCGCTGCACGGCAATGCCGTACACAGCCGCGTCACCGGTGATGGGACCAATGCCGCCGATTTTAAATACGGCGCCATCCGCTGCCGCTGTGCTCTCGCCCTCGGCCGCCTCGCTCTCAGCTGCCTCCGTATCGCCGGATGCCTGAGAATCCGCTGCTGCGGTTGTCTCCGCTGCGGTAGTTTCGGAAGAAGAGCTGCTGCAGGCTGCCAAAGAAGCTGCCATAACTGCTACAAGTCCAAGACTTACAATCTTCTTTTTCATAATTATTCCTCCTCTTGCTTTTTTATAAGCTTTCTATATTATAGGTAGTTCCTTTTTGCTTGTCAACCTTTTCCTTCGAATATGGGAATATTTTTATCACGCTTCTTCCCATTCCAGGCCGGAATTTTCCATCCGCCGGTCCCGCAGCATCAGCTCCCTGAGGGCCTCCTTGGGAGAAAGTCCTTCAAAGAGCACGGCGTTGACTTGTTCCACAATCGGCATGGAGACTTGATACCGCTTGGAGAGTGCCAGGGCGGCTTTGGCGGAAAACACGCCCTCCACCACCATCTTTACCTCCTTCATGGCTTCATCCATGGTGTACCCCCGTCCAATGAGGATGCCGGCCCTGCGGTTGCGGCTGTGCATGCTGGCGCAGGTGACAATCAGATCCCCAATACCTGTGAGACCGCCGAAAGTCTCTGTTCTGCCTCCCATCGCCACTCCCAGGCGGGTGATCTCCGCGATGCCCCGGGTAATCAGCGCCGCTTTGGTGTTGTCCCCGCATCCTAAGCCGTCCGCAATGCCCGCTGCCAGGGCAATCACATTCTTTAGGGCGCCTCCCAGCTCGATTCCCAGCACATCCGGACTCGTATAAACACGGAAAAACTCATTCATAAACAGAGACTGGACATACTCCGCGGTCCGCCGGCATGACGCGCCGGCCACGCAGGTGGTGGGCAGTCCCCGGCTCACCTCCTCGGCGTGGCTGGGTCCGGAGAGAACCGCTATCTTCGCGCCGGGAAGCTCCTGGGCTATCACCTGGGACAGGGGGAGCAGGGAGGCCTCCTCAATTCCCTTCGCCACATTGGTAACAATCTGTTCTTCCCGCAGAAAGGGACGCATTTTTGCCGCTGTCTGACGGACATAGACAGAAGGGACAGACAGGACAAGAAGTTCCTTTTCTTCCATCGCCTCCTGCAGATTATCCGTAATTCGGATACTCTCCGGAATTTTTACCTGGTCCAAGTTCGGGTGACACCGCGTTTTTTCAAGCTGCCTGGCCTCTGCGGGAATCGCAGACCAGAGATCCACCTGATGCCCGTTTTCCGAGAGGAGGATGGCAAGGGCCGTCCCCCATGTTCCTGATCCAATCACTCCAACTGCCGCCATATACAGACCTCCTTATTTCCATGAAGCACGCATTCTATGCCTTTTCTGCCTTTTTTGTTCCCACTTTGTTCTCCGTTCCCCGCATCAGACGTCCGATGTTGGCCCTATGTCTCCAGAAAGCCATGGCCGTGATGATGAGGGAGAGCACACAGTATTCCGTATAGAGGGAGCCGGCCAAGCCGTAG
>CALWBS010000021.1 GCA_944376135.1 uncultured Enterocloster sp. | reverse complement strand
CATAGGCAATGCCGCCGCTCATGCCGGCCGCAAAATTCTTGCCTGTAGGTCCAAGGACGACTACCCGACCGCCGGTCATGTACTCGCAGCCGTGGTCTCCCACGCCCTCCACCACTGCGGTGGCTCCGGAATTGCGCACGCAGAACCGCTCGCCCGCAATACCGCTTATAAACGCCTTCCCGCTGGTAGCTCCGTATAGGGCCACATTTCCTATAATAATATTCTCCTCCGCCTTAAAGCGCACGCCCTTGGGCGGATACACAATCAGATGACCGCCGGAAAGACCCTTTCCGAAATAGTCGTTGGAATCGCCCACCAGCTCCAGAGTCAGACCCTTGGGGATAAAAGCCCCGAAGCTCTGACCGCCGCTTCCGCTGCAGTTTATGGTAAATGTATCGTCCGGCAGCCCTTCCGGATATTTCCGGGTAATCTCCGAGCCAAAAATCGTCCCCAGAGTCCGGTTCACATTGGACACATCCACCTGGATGCTCTTTTTCTGCCGGCTATTCAGAGCGGTCTTCAGCTTCTTTAAGAACACACTCTCGTCCATGGTCTCCTCAAGCTTAAAGTCAAAGACCTGCTTTTCATTGTAGCCTGCCAGCTTCACATCTCCGTACGGGTTATCCAAGATCCGGCCAAGATCTACCTCTCTGGCGCGGCGGAAGGGAATGGCCGCATCCTCTTTGCGCCGCAGCAGGTCTGTGCGCCCTACCAGCTCGTCCACAGTGTGCACGCCCAGACGGGCCATGTACTCTCTGAGCTCCTGGGCGATGAATTTCATAAAATTCACCACGTACTCGGGTTTTCCCTTAAAGCGCTTGCGCAGCTCCGGATTCTGAGTGGCGATTCCCATAGGACATGTATCCAAGTTGCACACCCGCATCATCACGCAGCCCATGGCCACCAGGGGAGCGGTGGCAAAACCGAATTCCTCGGCCCCCAGCATACAGGCGATAGCCACGTCCCGGCCTGTCATGAGCTTTCCGTCGGTCTCCAGAACCACTCGGTCCCGCAGCCCGTTCATAATCAGCGACTGATGCGCCTCAGCTACACCCAGCTCCCAGGGAAGGCCCGCGTTGTAGATGGAATTTCTTGGCGCCGCCCCGGTTCCGCCGTCGTATGCAGAAATCAGAATCACCTGAGCGCCAGCCTTGGCAACGCCCGCCGCCACAGTTCCCACTCCGGCCTCGCTCACCAGCTTCACGGAAATCCGCGCCCTGGTGTTGGCATTCTTCAGGTCATAAATGAGCTGGGCCAGATCCTCAATAGAATAGATGTCGTGGTGAGGCGGCGGAGAAATCAGCGTCACGCCCGTGGTGGAGTGGCGTGTCTTGGCCACCCATGGGTAAACCTTCTGCCCCGGAAGCTGGCCGCCCTCGCCGGGCTTTGCGCCCTGGGCCATCTTAATCTGAATCTCCTGGGCGCTCACCAGATAGCGGCTGGTAACGCCGAAGCGACCGGAAGCCACCTGCTTGATGGCGGAGCAGCGGTTATTGTCCGCGGGCCCCGGCGTCAGGCGGTCAATACTCTCTCCGCCCTCTCCCGTATTGGATTTCCCGTGAATCCGGTTCATGGCAATGGCCAGGGTCTCATGGGCCTCCTGGGAAATGGAGCCGTAGGACATGGCCCCAGTCTTAAACCGCCGCACGATGGAGTCCACGCTCTCCACCTGTTCCAAAGGAATCCCCCCGTCCTCCGGATAGTTGAAATCCATCAGGGAGCGCAGGTGGTAGGTCTTATCCTCCCTGTCAATCTGGGAGGTATACTCCTTAAAGGTCTCATAGCTGCCCGTCCGGGTGGCCTCCTGGAGCAGATGAATGGTCACCGGATTGTAAAGGTGCTCCTCCTGGCCGCTGCGGGACTTATGGCTTCCCACACTGTCCAGGGTCAGGTCCACGTCCAGTCCCAGCGGATCAAAGGCCGAGGAGTGAAGGGTATCCACGTCATTTGCAATGTCCTTTAAGGTGATGCCGCCAACCCGGCTCACCGTGCCGGTGAAATATTTGTCCACCACCTCTCTGCTGATGCCGATGGCCTCGAAAATCTGGGCGCCCTGGTAGGACTGGATGGTAGAAATCCCCATCTTGGAGGCAATCTTCACGATGCCGTGAAGCACTGCCAAATCATAATCGTGGACAGCCGCATAATAATCTTTACCCAGCATCCCTGCATCAATCAGGGATCGGATGGACTCATGCGCCAGATAGGGGTTGATGGCGCAGGCCCCATAGCCCAGCAGGGTGGCAAAATGATGAACCTCCCTGGGTTCCCCGCTCTCTAAAATCAGTGCCACGCTGGTGCGCTTCTTGGTCCGCACCAAGTACTGCTGGAGAGCCGAAACCGCCAGCAGGGAGGGAATCGGCACGTGGTTCTCATCAATATCCCGATCAGACAGGATAATAATGTTGGCGCCATCCTTGTGCGCCCGGTCCACCTCCAAAAACAGCCGGTCAATCGCCTTTTCCAAGGAGGTGTTCTTATAATAGGTGATGGGAATGACCTCCACTTTAAAGCCCGGCTTCTTCATATACTTTATCTTCAGCAGATCCGTCTCCGTAAGGATAGGATTTTCCACCCGCAGAATCTTGCTGTTCTCCGGTTCCTCCTGCAGAATATTTCCCTCCTCGCCCACATACACCGTGGTTGAGGTTACAATCTCCTCCCGAATGGAGTCAATCGGCGGATTCGTCACCTGGGCGAACATCTGCTTAAAATAATTAAACAGCGGCTGGTGTTTCTTGGAAAGCACAGCTAAGGGGGAATCCACACCCATAGCAGACACTGCCTCCGCCCCATTTAAGGCCATGGGCAGAATCATTGTCTTATACTGTTCATACGTATAGCCGTAAGTTCTCTGCAGCCTGAGGCGTCTCTCCTTGGACATGGAGGGAACCTCTTCATTGGGCACATGCAAATCCTCTATATCAATCAGGTTGGAGTCCAGCCACTCGCCGTAGGGCTGCCGGGAGGCATAGCGGCTCTTTAACTCCTCATCGCTGATCAGGCGTCCCGCCACAGTGTCTACCAGGAGCATTTTTCCAGGACGCAGCCGGTCCTTCTTCACTACATGGGTCTGATCAATGTCGATGGCGCCCACCTCGGAGGCCAGAATCATATAGCCGTTGTCTGTGATATAGTAGCGGGAGGGCCGCAGGCCGTTTCTGTCCAGAACTGCTCCCACCACGTCCCCATCCGTAAAGAGGATGGAGGCCGGCCCGTCCCAGGGCTCCATCATGGTGGCATAATACTGGTAAAAATCCTTAAGCTCCGAATCCATGTATCGGTCATTCTCCCATGGTGCCGGAATCGTCACCATTACTGCCAGAGGCAGCTCCATGCCGCTCATAACCATAAACTCCAGGGCATTGTCCAGCATGGCGGAGTCCGATCCCTCCTCATTGATGATGGGGAGCACCTTATGCATGTCATACTTAAAGTATTCGGACTCCATATTCTCCTCCCGGGCCACCATCTTGTCCACGTTGCCCCGGATGGTGTTGATCTCCCCGTTGTGGACGATGAATCGGTAGGGATGGGCCCGCATCCAGCTGGGGTTCGTGTTGGTGCTGAATCGGGAGTGCACGATGGCGATGGCTGACTCGTAGTCGGTATCCTGCAGGTCCGCAAAAAACAGCCGCAGTTCTCCCACCAGGAACATACCCTTGTAGACAATGGTCCGGCTGCTTAAGGAAACCACATACGTATCTTCGTTGCTCTGCTCGAACACCCGGCGGGCCACGTAGAGCTTCCGGTCAAAGTCCAGACCCTTCTCCACATTTTCCGGCTTCCCCACAAAAGCCTGAGCAATGTAAGGCATCACATCCACCGCCTTCTTGCCCAGAATCTCCGGACATGTGGGAACCACACGCCAGCCCAGAAACTCCATGCCTTCCTTCCGCACAATAATCTCAAACATCTTCATGGCTTGGTTTCGCGCCAGCTCGTCCTGGGGAAAGAAGAACATGCCCACGCCGTACTCCCTCTCCCCGCCCAGGGTAATCCCCGCGGCAGCCGCAGCTTTCTTAAAAAACCTATGGGAAATCTGAAGCATAATGCCCACGCCGTCTCCGGTCTTTCCCTCCGCATCCTTGCCCGCCCGGTGCTCTAAGTTCTCCACAATGTGAAGAGCCTGATTCACCGTTTCATGGGTCTTAATCCCCTTGATATTGGCCACCGCGCCGATGCCGCAGTTGTCGTGCTCAAAACGCGGGTCATACAGTCCCGGCTTCTTTTCTCTGGAATCCATCATATGAATCTTCCTTTCCTCAATCACAGATTTTGTAAACCTCCTTTTGCCAGTACATCGGCTCCCCAAGCTTGCCCTGCGAGCGTAGTTTCCCGGCTTAGAACGTATTTTAAAACGCAAAAAATAGCCGTGGCCCCGCTCCGTTGCGGAAATGCTTCACAGCTATTTCTTTCTGGGAAAGATCATACTACACTTTTTTCCTTTTGTAAACTACTTTTTTCTGGAAATTGTCAGATAATTAGTTTTTTTATTTATTTAAATTATATAAACTGACTATTTTTGCTCTACACTTGTATTCTCTTTATTTTTCGCTCATCTCATACATTTTTTGGAGCTTCCATCAAATTCCAGTGCAATTCGAACGTACGTTTGCTATACTGAAACAAATTTATAAATATTCCGGACATCCCATTCAAAGGAGGAGCCCCTATGTCGTCCCGAAATTTCTATTTATGCATTGACCTAAAGTCCTTTTACGCATCCGTGGAGTGCGTACAGCGAGGTCTTGATCCCATGGCCGCCCGCCTGGCGGTTGCAGACCCGGACCGAGGTCCCGGCACCCTCTGTCTGGCTGTCTCCCCCGCCTTAAAGGCTCTGGGCGTAGCCAACCGCTGCCGGATTTACGAGATTCCCTCCGCCTTGGACTACATCACTGCCCCGCCCCAAATGCAGCTCTATATTCAATTTTCCGCTCAAATTTACGGCATTTATTTAAAATACATCGCCAAGGAGGATATTCTGGTCTACTCCATTGACGAGGCCTTTCTGGATGTAACGCCTTACCTGGCCCTCTATCAAAAGACACCGCGTGAACTGGCCCGCACCATCATGGACGATATCCGGTGCACACTGGGCATCCCGGCAGCCTGCGGCATCGGAACGAATTTATACCTGGCGAAGGCAGCCCTGGACATAAGAGCAAAGCACAGCCCGGACTCCCTGGCATTTCTGGACGAGGATCGGTACTGCAAAACTCTCTGGAGGCACCGGCCGCTGACAGATTTTTGGCAGGTGGGCCCGGGAACCGCCCATCGGCTTGAGCGGGCAGGCATTTACACCATGGAACAGATCGCCCAGGCGAATCCATCTCTTCTCTTTCGTCTTTTGGGAAAAAATGCTGCGCATCTCATCAATCACGCCTGGGGCCGGGAGCCCGCCACCCTCTCCCAAATTAAGGCCTATCGCCCCAAGAGCACCTCCCTGTCCAGCAGCCAGATTTTGATGCGGGATTATTCTGCACCCGAGGGACTTCTGATCCTCAAAGAGATGGCGGATTTGCTCTGCCTGGAGCTGGTAGAAAAGAAGCTTCTCACCGCCTCCCTGACCCTGCAGATCGGTTACTCGCGAGACTACTCCCTCTTTTCGCAGACAGACGGCATACAGCCCTCCTATGCCAGCTGCACGCTCCCCTCCCCCACAAGTTCTGTCCGCCTTGTCACGCAAAACCTTGCCAAACTGTTTCACCGGACAGCCCGGCCCGGCCTGCCCATCCGGCAGATCGCCGTCACCTTCCAGCGCCTCTGCCCTGAAGGTGCCGAACAATACAGCCTCTTTTTCTCCCCGGAGGAATCAGAAAAGGACAGGCGCATCCAGCGGGCTGTCCTTGACATCAAAAAACGTTTTGGAAAAAATGCCGTCTTAAAAGGCATAAATTTGGAGGAAGCCGCCACCACACGGCTTCGAAATACACAGATCGGAGGGCACAAAAGTGGAATATAAAAGAAATGCGGAACCCCCCAAGCTATATCCTCTCCACGGAGAATCGGACAGCGCCCGGCTCTTTCTTCCCTTTGACGCCTTAAAGGGTTTCCGGGAAGCGCTGGCCGAACAGGAACAGATAGCCGAGGCCCGGTACCAGCCGGAGTGCTGTCCACATACTATGCCATCTGCCACTCCAGTCTCTCCACCCGGCCTCGGAGATCCTTAATCTCCCCGGACTGTCGCTCAACCATTCGGAGAACAAGATTCGTATTGTCCTGCCCAATCAGCAATGTGTCATATTTCTGATTCAGGTCCTTTATATCCTCCTGATTTTGAAGAGCAATCTTCTCAACAATCATCAATTCCTTGAAATTGTCATCTACGGTTTTCTTCACGGCCTGCATATCTGTCTGCAGTACGCGGATATCCTCTTTCATCCCCCGGATATCCTCCTTCACACCGCGCATATCATCCTGCAGTACGCGGATATCCTCCTTCACGCCGCGCATGTCGTCCTGCAGCACGCGGATATCCTCCTTCATCCCTCGGATGTCTTCCTTCATGCCCTGCATGTCCTCTTTCATGCCCTGCATGTCTTCCCGCATACCCTGCATCCCCCAAAATATGGACTGCAGCATTTCCTGATCCGTCATATCGTCTCCTCCCCCTCTGTAATTCTTTCACAATCATTATAGCAAAAGCGCCGGGGGAAAATCTAGGGTATGTTTGAAGAATTTTCCGTCTTAATTCCGGCCTCCTCCTCAATCAGGTCCCAGATCTCCTCCCTCCCCTGCTTTGTCTCGGCGGAAAACGGGATAATTCGCCCCGTCTTCTCCATTCCCAGTTGCTCACGGATGAGCTTCACCTGGCTAGCTACCTGGCTGCGCTTTAATTTATCCAGCTTGGTAGCAATAATCACCGGTTCATAGCCATTGTATACAATCCACTCATACATCACCCGATCATTAGCCGAGGGAGCATGACGGATGTCCACCAAAAGGAATACCCGCTTTAGCATCTTAGAGCTGCGCAGATAGCGCTCAATCATCTTTCCCCATTTCTCCTTGACCTGCTCCGGCACCTTGGCATAGCCGTAGCCGGGAAGATCCACATAGTACAGGGCATTGTTGATGTTATAAAAATTGATGGTCTGAGTCTTGCCCGGCTGTGATGACGTCTTGGCATAGGACTTCCGATTCATCAGCCCGTTGATCAGGGAGGACTTGCCCACATTGGACTTGCCCGCAAAAGCGAACTCCGGCAGGGTATTTTCCGGCAGCCGGCTGGTAATGCCGCACACTGTCTCCAAATTCACGTCTCGAATAATCATTTTCAACCTCCTGTATCCGGGGCGCTGTGCGGACACTGCCGAAGGCTTTACGGCCGCAGCGCAGTGTCCTTCCCGTCGCTTTATCCGATATTCACCAGCGCTTCCCTGAGTACGTCTTCCATAGACTTCACATAGACGATCTCCAGTCCTCGGGTAATCTCCTTCGACAGCTCGGCCATATCCGGCCGGTTCTTATCCGGCACCAAAACCTTCCGGATATGGGCCATCTTGGCAGCCAGTATCTTCTCCTTGAGGCCTCCAATGGGAAGCACCCGCCCCCTCAGGGTAATCTCCCCGGTCATCGCCACCTTGGCATAGACCTTCCTTCCCGTCACCGCGGACAGCATTGCCGTAGCCATCGTAATGCCTGCCGATGGTCCGTCCTTGGGAACCGCCCCCTCCGGGATATGGATGTGCAGGTCATGCTTCTCAAAGTAATCATCCGCCACCCCGTAATCCGGACACACGGAACGCACATAGGTGAGAGCTGTCTGGGCAGATTCCTTCATCACATCCCCCATCTGGCCGGTCATCAGAAGATTGCCTTTGCCCGGCATCACATTCACCTCAATCTGCAGGGTATCTCCCCCCACACTAGTCCACGCCAGCCCTCGGACAATGCCTACCTCATCCTCCTCATTGGCATCCTCAAAGGTCACCCGCTCCTTGCCCAGGTATTTCTCCAGATTGCCCTCGGTAATGCGGATGGAAGCTTTTCCCTCCTCCAAAAACTGTCTGGCCGCCTTGCGGCACACATCCCCGATGCGGCGCTCCAGGTTTCGCACCCCCGCCTCCCGGGTATAATTGTGAATAATCTTCTCCAGGCTCTTATCGGAAAACGTGATCTGCCCCGGCTTCAGCCCGCTTCTGTCCCGCTGTTTATCCACCAGGTAATCCTTAGCGATGTGGAACTTCTCATTTTCCGTGTAGCTGTTGACCTCAATCACTTCCATGCGGTCCAAAAGAGGATTGGGAATCGTCTGGGTGGTGTTGGCCGTGGCAATAAACAGTACCTGGGACAGGTCAATGGGAACCTCCACATAGTGATCCCTAAAACGCACGTTCTGCTCCCCATCCAGCACCTCAAGGAGGGCCGAGGAAGTGTCCCCCTTATAGTCGCTGCTCACCTTATCAATCTCATCCAGCAGCATCAAGGGGTTGCTGACCCCTGCCTGGCGCAGGCCTTCTACCAGGCGGCCGGGCATGGCTCCCACATACGTCTTGCGGTGCCCCCGGATCTCCGCCTCATCCCGGACCCCTCCCAGGCTGATGCGTACATATTTTTTGTTCAAGGCCCGCGCCACAGAGCGGGCGATGGAGGTCTTCCCCGTTCCCGGCGGGCCCACCAGACAGATAATAGGGCTTGTCCCCTTCTTCGTCAGCGTCCGCACTGCCAGGTACTCCAGAATGCGCTCCTTCACCTTCTCCAGGCCATAGTGGTCCTGATTGAGAATCTGCTCCGCGTGCTTGATATCATTGTTATCCTTGGACACCTTCTTCCACGGCAGCTCCAAAAGCGTCTCGATATAGGTGCGGAGCACATTGGCCTCCTGGCTGCCCATGGGCATGGTGCGGAAGCGCTGGATTTCCTTGGTGAGCTTCTCCTTGACCTCCTTGTCCGCCTTCAAGGCGTCCACCTTCTTCTGGTACTCGTCTGCGTCGGAAAGGGTATTCTCCTCCCCCAGCTCCTGGCGGATCACCTTCATCTGCTCTCTGAGAATGTATTC
>CALWBS010000020.1 GCA_944376135.1 uncultured Enterocloster sp. | reverse complement strand
TTGATAGGGTCCAGCTTTATCCGGCGCAGCAGAAAAAGGGCAGCGGCAAACAGGACAATTCCGCGGATGTGCAGGTTCCCGGGCGCAAAAGAGAGGGAACCATTTGTAAAAAATACAGGAAGCAGGATAGTGATTCCGGCGGTGAGAATCATGGAGACAACAGCGGGCCGAAGCGCTCCTAAAATCCCCTGCATCAGGCTTAAATTGCGGTAGCGGGCATACAGCCAGGCCAAGACGGTGACAAAGATGCAGGAGGGGAGGATGCAGCCCGCCGTGGCGATGAGTCCGCCTAAGATGCCGCCTGTCTGGGAGCCCACGAAGGTGGCGGCGTTCACGGCGATAGGGCCGGGGGTCATCTCGGAAATGGTGATCAGGCTGGTAAAATCCGTCATGGAAATCCAGTGATATTTGTCAATGGCCTGTGCCTGAATCAGGGGCATAGCCGCGTAGCCGCCGCCAAAGCTCAAAGCGCCGATTTGAAGAAAGGCGAAAAAAAGCTGTAAGTAAATCATGACCGGGTGCCTCCTTTAGTGGTTTCATATGTCTGCGGATGGGGAGATTTTCGGCGGCTGCGGGTACGGCCCGGCAGGGCGCGCAGAAGTCCGATCCCGGCGGCGCACAGAATGATGAACACTACATTCACGTGCAGCCAGCAGTTAGCCGCCAGAGCAGCTGCCATGATGAGAAGCAGCAGAGGATCCCTGGATTTAAAAATATCTTTTCCCATGTCATATACCACGGAGATAATTACAGCGCCCACTCCTGCGGACATGCCGGCGAGGAGCGCCTGGACGATGAAATTTTCGCAGAAGGCCGTGTAAAAATAGGAGATTACTGAGATGATCGCAAAGGGCGGCAGGATGGCTCCGGCGATCGAACAGAGAATGCCGGGAATTCCCGCAAGCTTATAACCCACCACAATCGCTCCGTTGACGGCAATGGCGCCCGGGGAGGACTGGGCGATGGCGGTGAGATCCAGCATTTCTTCCTGGTCAATCCATCCGAGCTCGTCTACAAATTTGTTCTTTAACAGGCTGATAATCACGTAGCCGCCGCCGAACGTAAAAGTACTCAGATAGAGGGTTGATAAAAACAGCTTTTTTAAAATGGTGCGGTTCATACAATTTCCTTTCATACGATGACAAATTCATTTTCCTTGTCCAGATACCGGGAGAAGATAAACAGGCCCATGACCATGCCGGGGGGAAATTCCTCCGTGGTTTCCACGTTCCATCCGCCGGCGCTTTGATTGTGGACGATTTCCATGGCCCGGCTTTCCTCTGAAGACAGCACGTAATACTGGCTGTTGCGCATCCGGAGCGTATAGGGGCGTCCTCCCGCCCGCAGAGTTACCCGGTCCACCCGCGGCAGACGGCCCAGGCACTGGGGATTTTCTCCGTCGGCGTAGAGGAGCTTTCCGCGGGCCAGTACCTCGCCGGAAGGGCTTTCCATGAGATAGGTTTTGGCTTGGGGATAGGTTTCGGCTTTCTCCTGGCTGACAGAAGTTTTTAACAGCAGCCGGCCTTCTCTGTCAGCCACGGATTTGACGGAAGCGCAAAAGGGGCTGACAATGGAGCACAGACAGGGAGCGGGATCAGAAGCCCCGGCTGCGTAGAGCTTTCCGGAACGAATATAATACTTCATACGGGAACACCTCCTTTGTGACCCTACTATAGCACTTGATTTTATATTATGGAAATAATATAATTATATTGTTTCCATAACAAATTTCGTATAAGGGAGGCACCTTTATGACGATACGCCATATTCGGATATTCCTTACGGTCTGTGACTGCGGGTGCAACCTGACAAAGGCGGCGGAAAAGCTCTACACAGCCCAGCCCGCAGTGACAGTGGCGATTCATGAGCTGGAAAAATATTATGGGGTGAATCTTTTTGACCGCCTGGGAAGACGGCTGTATCTGACGGAAGCGGGGGAGCAGTACCGTGAATATGCCAGACGTATCCTGGCTCTGTACGATGACATGGAAAAGGGCATGAAAAATTGGGATGCTCTGGGAGTGCTTCGCATCGGGGCCAGCATCACCATCGGCTCCCAGTTTATGCCATCCTATGCGGAGGCATTTTCCCGGCGCTTTCCCGGTATGGATGTGCGGGTGGTCATCGGCACTTCGGAGATGATGGAAAAGAAGCTCCTGGACAATGCCATCGACTTGGCTCTGGTGGAGAGCCCGGTACACCATGAATATCTGGAGGCCGAGCCGTATATGGAGGATTTTCTTGCGGTAATTGCCCCGGCAAAGGAGCCTTTTCACCCGGGGCAGACGCTCTCTTTGGAGGAATTTAAGGGCCAGCGTCTTCTTTTGCGGGAAAAGGGAAGCGGCACAAGGGAGGTGTTCGATGAAGAGATGGAGCGGCTGCATGTAAATGTGGAGCCGGTCTGGGAGGCCATGAGTACTACGGCCCTGGTCAATGGGGTAATCCACGGCCTGGGCATTTCCGTGGTGCCTCGGCGTATGGTGTCAGGTCCTTTAAAGCAGGGGCTGATTTACCCTGTCCATGTGGAGGGGACAGAGTTTAAGAGGTGTTTTTATATTGTGTATCACAGGGACAAGCTGCTGACGGGAAGCATCAGAAATTTTATGGAATTATGCCGTTCTTTTGAGCTGGACTACCCGGTACCGAAGTACAGCGGTTTGTTTTAAAGGAGAGGAGAAATTGCTTATGGATCACATGCAGATGCGGTATCTGGAGCGGCTGGCGGAGCTGTATCCAACGATTGCCGCGGCCTCTACCGAGGCTATCAACCTGGAAGCCATTTTAAATCTTCCCAAGGGGACGGAGCATTTCCTTACGGACATTCACGGGGAGTACGAAGCATTTGCCCATGTTCTGAAAAATGGCTCCGGTTCTGTCCGCCGCAAGGTGAATGATGTCTTTGGAAATACGCTAAGTGACGGGGACAAGCAGACCCTGGCGACACTGATTTATTATCCAAGAGAAAAGATGGCACAGATTTTGGAGCACACCGAAAATAAGGAAGATTGGTATAAGATCACGCTCTATCGGCTGATTGAGGTCAGCAAGCGGGCGGGCAGCAAGTACACCCGCTCTAAGGTGCGCAAGGCTCTGCCGCCGGAATTTTCTTATGTGATTGAGGAGCTGATGACAGAAAAGGTGGATGTGCGGGACAAGGAATCCTACTACAATGCCATTGTTCAGACCATCATACGTTTGGGGCGGGCAGAGGAATTTATTGTGGCCCTGTGCGAGCTGATTCAGCGCCTTGTGGTGGATCACCTGCATATTCTGGGGGATATTTATGACCGGGGTCCTGGTCCTCACAAGATTATGGACAAGCTCATGACCTACCACTCGGTGGATATCCAGTGGGGGAATCACGATGTGCTCTGGATGGGCGCGGCAGCGGGACAGCGGGGGTGCATTGCCAACGTGATCCGCATCTGTGCCCGGTATGGAAATTTGGATATTCTGGAAGATGGCTACGGCATCAATCTCCTCCCGCTCGCCACCTTCTCATTAAATACATATGGGGATGATCCCTGCACTTGCTTTGCATTAAAGGGAATTCCTGCGGACTTAACACCCGGGGAGGCAGAGATGAATCAAAAGATGCACAAGGCCATTTCCATCATTCAGTTTAAGGTGGAGGGACAGCTCATTAAGGCTCATCCAGAGTTCAGTCTGGAGGATCGTAATCTGCTTCACCGCATGGATTTGGAGAAAGGGGTTCTGCGCATAAAGGACAAGGAATATCCTCTCCTGGACACCCATTTTCCCACACTAAATCCCATGGCTCCCTATGTGCTGTCCCCGGAGGAAGAGGTCATCATGGAGCGGCTGGAGAAGGCGTTTATTAATTGTGAAAAACTTCAGCAGCATATCCGTTTTCTTTTAGCAAAGGGAAGTCTCTACAAGGTGTACAACGGAAATCTCCTCTATCACGGCTGCGTACCGCTCAATGCGGACGGGAGTTTTAAGGAGGTGGAGCTCTATGGCCGTACCTATAAGGGAAAGACTCTCTATGATTTTTTGGACAGCTCCATCCGCAAGGGCTTCGCAGCGGCAAACCGGGCGGAGCGGGAGAGGGGCAGGGACATGATGTGGTATATCTGGCTGCATGTGAATTCTCCCCTGTTCGGGAAGGACAAGATGGCTACCTTTGAGCGGTATTTTCTGGAAGATAGGGAGACCCATAAGGAGAAGAAAAATCCCTATTACCTCCTCTTGGAAAATGAGGAGACCGTCAACCGGATTTTGGAGGAGTTCGGGCTTCCGGCTGAGAGCGGCCATATCATAAACGGCCATGTGCCGGTGAAGTCAAAGAGCGGGGAGAACCCAGTGAAATGCGGAGGAAAGGTCCTGGTTATTGACGGTGGATTTTCCAAGGCCTATCAGAAGGAGACAGGGATTGCGGGATACACGCTGATCTACAATTCCTACGGCCTGATTCTGGCCGCCCATGAACCTTTTGAGTCCACGGAGGCAGCGATTGAAAAGGAGAGCGACATCCGCTCCGAGAGTATTATTATTAAGCGGGTATCCCAGAGAAAGCTGGTGGGGGACACAGACACCGGCCGTCAGCTGCGGGAGAAAATACGCGATCTGGAGATGCTTTTGGAGGCGTACCGGGAGGGCGTGATTGGGGAGCGGTTTCCGGTGAGGCGGTAGGACGCGCGCATTCCGCCGCGGATTTTATGAAAGAGCTCCCAATCGGGAGGCGCGGAATTGCCAGGGGCCCCGGTTACACGCCCGCTTCTGGATTCGATATTGTATGATATATCTGAGGAGAGATTGCAGCAAACATAGGCGGGGGAATTTTGGGTGAAATTGTGAAAGATTAGCTCTACCCCGCTCTACTTTAAAACAGCCCTGGAAAACAGGAAGAAAAAAGCCGGAATCTTCTCTAAAATAAAGGTTCCGGCCTCTCAAATGAGCAAGCAGATGACGGGAATCGAACCCGCCTCCCCAGCTTGGGAAGCTGGTGTTCTACCGATGAACTACATCTGCATTTTCATCTAGCTGGCAGACATCTCAACTGCCAACGTGAATATTATATCATATCTTTTTGAAATTGCAAGCAGTTTTTTTCCTAAATCTGGTGCAATTAGGGCAATCGCAAAGTCAGAAACTTTTATTTTTCATATCTTTTCTCAAAGAGTAGCTTTTCTATCCTGCTGATATCATGCTCGTTTGCCATGATAAACCGTTTCATTGGTTTATCTGAGTATTTC
>CALWBS010000019.1 GCA_944376135.1 uncultured Enterocloster sp. | reverse complement strand
CAGATGAGGGGTGGCTGGCGCTTGCCGGTCCGGGAATGTTCTGGGTAAAGACAGACTGGGAAAATGCGGAGTATCTGGGGCAGGTTCCGGAAGCCCCTCTGTGGACGATAGCTTATAATGGGATGGCCCGAATAGGGGATAAGCGGTATCTTGCTCCGTTTATAGCCAGGAGAATGGCAGCGTTCCTTCCGGATTCCGGAACATATCAGTTACTGACAGCGCCGGAGACACCTGTAGATTATAAATTCCGCAAGGTACTCGCCCATGGTTCCCAGCTCTTTTTCCTGCCCCAGGATCACCCGGCTATTTTAGAGTATAATGTGGACACAGGGGAGTGGAAGGAGCACAGGGACTGCGTCCTCCAGTGGAGAAGCGGAGCGGCTGACTCCCGGTATGAGGATGCCTATGACGGGGTGTTCGTGGGCTCCCAGCTATGGATGACCGCCTCCTACAGCAATTTGCTTCTGCATATGGATTTGGATACAGGGGAGTACCGGTTCCTGGAATTGGGACAGAAGGGGCTGGGCTACTCTGGAATTGCGATAGATGGCCAGCAGCTCTGGGTGGCGGAGGTGCACACGGGAACGGTAATTCGGCTGGATTTGCAGACCAGGAGGGCGGAGGCCTTCTCCATGCCGAAGGGATTCCGGGCAAGGCCGTCTGTCTATGGCCGCAGCCTTGCCCACATCGCCCTCGCATCTGTGGGGGAGTGGATTGTGACAGCCCCGGGATTTTCCAACAGCATGGTGAAAATCCATAAAAAGAGCGGGAAAGCGCATCTTCTGAAGCCGGAGCTGTGGGAGCCAGCCCAGAAGCCGGTCAATGGATATTCGCCGAAAGTGAGCATTGCCTCCTATTTTATGAAAGTGCTGGACAGCAGGCGCGTTATGGTTTCGAGAATTTGCGATGGAGCTCTGCTGGAAGTGAATGTGTCTGAGGATACGGCACAGATCCATCACCTGCGGATGTCGGAGGAGAGCCTGCGCCGCCTGGAGGGGCTGGGAGATGGCTTTGAAAAGATTGATACGGTGGCGGAGTTTTCAAGGAAGGAGAGCAGGTTCTTTTCTCTGGAGGGATTTTTGGATGACCTGACAGCGGGCCGTCTGGAGGGCGTGAAGGAGCGCCAGATGAAAGCCCTGGAGACGCTGGCCGCGAATTTGGATGGAACCTGTGGGGAGAAAGTACATGAATGCATCAAAGAAAAATGTAAATTCGGAGCAGATCATTGAGGATCTGCCGGCTGTCCTTTTGAGCTGGTACGGCTTTAAGCGAAAAGGGGCAGTACTGTATATAGAGGGTCAGGATAATTATCTTTGCAGGAAACTGAAAGCGCAGGGGCATCCCGTGATATTTGCATCACGGGATGCCTCCATTACAGAGGAATTTCAGCGTCAGTGGGGGAGCGGGTTTGCCTATGTGATTGCCGTGGGATGCCTGGAAGAAGTCGCTGACCCGAAAGAGGTTCTTGGCGTCTGGCGGCGGCTTCTTGAGCCGGGGGGATGTATGCTTCTGGGAGTGCGCAACCGCCTGGGGCTGTGTTATTTTTGCGGGGAGCGAGATCCCTTTTCCGGGAGGAATTTTGACGGGATTGAAAATTACCGGAGGATACAGCCAAGGGATTGGTCTGAGATAAAAGGGAGGCTTTATGCCAGGGACCAGATAGAACAGATGCTGGAGGAAAGCGGATTTGGCAGACGGAAATTTTATTCGGTTCTGCCAAAGCTTTGGGCTCCGCAGATGCTGTTCGCGGAGGATTTTCTTCCTCAGGAGGATCTGGGCATACGCCTTTTTCCCATGTATGCAAATCCGGACACCATATTTTTGGAGGAAGAATTTCTGCATACAGGGCTGATACAGAATGGGCTTTTTCACGCCATGGCTAATGCCTATCTGGTTGAATGCCCGTTGGAAGGGGATTTTTCTGATGCCAGGCAGGTCACGCTGTCAACAGATCGGGGGCCGGAGACAGCTCAGGCTACCATTTTAAGGAAGAAATCAGTGGAGAAGCTTCCTCTGTATCCGGAAGGGCAGAAGCGGATGGAGGCGCTTTTGGAAAACAGCCGCCGCCTGGAGGAAAGGGGGCTTCCCGTAGTCTCGCTAAAAAAGACGGGGACGGGCTGCGCCATGCCTTATGTGGAGGGGCCCAGCGGACAGCGGCATCTCCACGATTTGGCTTTTGCAGATAAGGACGCATTTATACAGGAAATGGATGCATTTCGGGACATGATTTTGTCGTCATCCGATTTGGAGGAGCGCCCTGTCAGGGTTTCCGCGCTCTTAGACGGAAAAAAGGAGCTGGGAGAGGACGGGAGTGACCAGGATGATTTAGGGCCTCAGATGTGCCTGAAAGAGGGATACATTGACCTGGTGCCTTTGAATACTATCTATCATGGAGAACAATTCTGGATATTAGACCAGGAATTTATGGAGGAATATCTCCCGGCAGCGGTTGTCCTGACCCGCATGGTGGACATTGTTTACGGCGGGGATGCGCGTTTGGAATCCATTGTGCCAAGGGAGTTCTTTTGGGAGCGTTATGGGCTGGCTGAACATCTGAAGATTTGGAGAAGAAAGGCGGATGCCTTTACCGCAAGACTGCGCAATGAGAGAGAGCTGCGCCAATACCACGGCGCGCACCGCAGAAACAGCGGGGTAGTCAATTCCAACCGCCAGAAGATAAATTACAGCACAAAAGAGTATTTGAACCGCTTCGTGAATATTTTCGAGGACTTGGAGGGAAAGAAATTGTATCTCTTTGGCTCCGGCCGGTTCGCCAGGCAGTTTTTGGCCTATTATCACAGAAAATGGCCGGCGGAGGCCATACTGGATAATAACCAGGAAAAATGGGGACAGGAGCTGGAGGGTATTCCCATTATGCCGCCAAAGCTTTTAAAGGAGCAGGCGCCGGGCACGTATAAGGTGATTGTCTGCATCAAAGATTATATAGGGGTCATGAAACAACTGGAGTCCATGGGCGTGAAAGACTATGGGGTATATGACAGCGGTATGGAATATCCCTCCCTCGCCCGCACAGAGAAGCCCCCCCGGGAACAGCCCGCAAAAAATGGGGCAGCAGCTTCCCCCAAGCCCTACCATACCGGCTACATCGCCGGCGTTTTCGATCTGTTCCATATCGGCCACCTGAACATGTTCCGACGGGCAAAGGAGCAGTGCGACTACCTGATTGTAGGTGTGGTGACGGACGAGGGCGTGCGGAAAAATAAAAAGACCAACCCCTTTATCCCCTTTGAGGAGCGGATTGAGCTGGTGCGATCTTGTCGGTACGTGGATGAGGCGGTGGAAATCCCCCTGGAGTTCGCGTCCACCAGGGACGCCTACCGGATGTACCATTTTGATGTGCAGTTTTCCGGCAGCGATTACCAGGAGGATCCGGATTGGCTGGCGGAGAAACAATTTTTGGAACAGCAGGGGGCGGAGATGGTATTCTTTCCCTATACCAAAAGCACCAGTTCTACGAAGCTGAAGCAGCTGATTGAGGAAAAGCTGTGCTGAAGCGGCGGCTGTGTACGAACATACCTCACATTGAGTTTTTAAATTGTTGCGGTCATAGTGATACGTTGGCATTTACCATCAGGACTTATATTATTTTGCGGTTAGCCGATAATAATAATAGGGGAATATGATTATGAAAGAAGGAGGGCTGCACGATGTTTATCCAGCATAATATTTCGGCAATTAATTCCAAAAGAAATTTGAATGTTAATCAGAATAAACTGCGTAAAAATCTGGAGAGACTTTCTTCCGGATACCGGATCAACCGGGCGGGGGATGATGCCGCGGGGCTGGCCATTTCTGAAGCGCTCCGCTCAGATATCGGAGGCACGGATCAGGCGGTAAAAAACGCCCAGGACGGGATTGGGATGATCCAGACTGCGGAGGGAGCTATGGAGGAAATCCATTCTATGCTCCAGCGGGCCAATACCTTGAGCCTTGCTTCCCTCAACGGCACCTATACGCACAAAGAGCGGCTCCATATGCAGGAGGAGTTTAAACAGATCCGCGAGGAGATCAGCCGGATAACAGAACATACGGAATTTAACAGAATCCCTCTTCTCCAGGGGAAAGCAGTATTTCGGGGAGAATACTATTATACGGATGACCAGTACGAGCCTGTTCCCAATTCACAACCTGTACTGCTCAGTCCTACGGCTGGAGAGTTTAACAGAATCTATGAGGAGACAGTTTCCTACAAGGGCAGCACATATACCATCCGCCATACAGCAACGTTTTTGGACTTTTCAGGAGTGACTAACGCAACTGTAGGTAACTTGGATAATACGGGACTCTCTTTCGACTGCCCGACCTGTGACAAGCAATACATCATAAAATTTGAGTCGGGAAGCAGCACAGCCACGATGACGGCAGATGCCAGCGGGGGCACCCTTACGGTCGGATTGGACAATATTAATACGGGGAATGATCTTTTAGACCGGATCATGGTGTTGATTGTCAAGTAAAATTGACCCACTTTTTCGTTGAATCTTGACCCACCTTAGCAGCCGATAAAGCGGAGTACTAAGGTGGGTCAATTCTATCTGTCAATCCTGATTTTTACACTGTGAATTGC
>CALWBS010000018.1 GCA_944376135.1 uncultured Enterocloster sp. | reverse complement strand
ATTCTCTCCCTCCACAGAATGAAGCCTGACAAGGGTTTTCACCTGGCGAGGCAGAGCCACGGCCTGCGCATTTTCTCCTTTTTGCGGCTGCAGACCATCCTCTCCCTGGGCTTTCCCTCCCTTCTCTCCCAGGTATCCACGGGGGTTGTGATGATTCTCTTCAACAGCATTATGCTGACCCTGGCCGGCAATACAGGAGTTGCAGCCTACGGCATCATCGCCAACATTGCCCTGGTCATCCTCTCTCTCCACACAGGCATCGCCCAGGGCGTACAGCCTTTATTCAGCCGGGAATACGGGAGAAATAATACGGCGGCGCAAATCCGCTTTCTCCGGTATTCCCTGCTCCTCATGGCCCTCCTATCGCTGGGCCTTATCTGGACAGGGCTGTCCTTCAATGCTCCCATTATCCGCCTTTTTGGAAGCGAGCGGGATGGGGAACTGGAGCGCATTGCCGGCCCCGGCCTTGCCGTTTATCTGACCTCCATCCCCTTCATGGGATACAATATCATCCTGGCTACCTATTTTTCCTCCGTTGAACAGCCTTTGCCCGCCCACCTGATCTCTCTGCTGCGGGGGCTCATCCTCATCCTTCCCGGAACCGTTCTCCTGGCCGCCCTGTGGGGGCTGACCGGCGCCTGGCTTGCCTTTCCAGCGGCAGAGCTCGCCGCCTTCCTGGCCGCCTGGGCCCTTTACCAGCGCAAAAAATCCAGCTAGCGCGTGTGCAGAACCGTCCGCGTCGGGAATTCCTCACAGCCTTTCCTAGTCCCCCGCCCTTGGCTCCTTCTCCGACAGAATCCGTATGGAGGCCGCGTACTCCGAGGGCGACATAGACGCCGCCTTCTTAAACTGCCGGGAAAAATAATACAGGGAGCTGTAGCCCAGCCGCTCCGCAATCTGGGTCATATTGAGCTGCCCATCCCGTATCAGCTGCTTAGCCGCATCGATTTTAATGCGGGAAAACAGCTCGATGGCCCCGCACCCCCAGGATTTTCCCAGAAGCTTCTCCAGCTGGGAGACGCCCATCAAGTTATCCCTGGCAATCTGCTCCACGGTCAGCCGCTCCCCCACCCGATCCTGAAGATAGCGCAGAATCCGCCGGCTGGCCTCATTTCCCTCGCCCTCCTCCGGCCGGAAGGGCTCCGGAATATCCCGTGCGGGGGCCACAAAATACCTCCGGTACAGGCAGATAATAAGCTCCTCCAGATACCGGCCAATGAGCTGCCCCGCCCCAAAGGGCGGGCACTTTGCGGGAATCAGCTTCTCCTGGTAGGGATCCCCTAAGGGTCCGTCAAAGGCCCCCTGGGCCTCCAGGATAATCTTCGCAAGCAATTCCTTTTCCCCGGCCTGAACAGTCATGACCCTCCCGCCAAAGCCCTCCAGGCATCGGGAACCGCACGCAAACCCGATGACTACCAGACTGGGGGAGATTTTTCCGTTGGTAATCACATTGTGAAATTCTCCCGGAGGATGGAACAGAATATCTCCCCGTTTTAAGGAAATGCGCCTGCTGCCCGCCACTGCCTCGATTTCCCCCCGGTCCACACACACCAGCTCCCAAAAATCATGGCTCTCCCCCGGAAAAACGAAGTCGCTCATATACTGAAAATAGTGGATGGAAATGATTTTCCGAACCGATACCTCCCGCTTTAACAGAGTGCTCTTATAGGCCATGGCCGCTCCTCCTCATTTCTTTTCCTTTAACCCGCGTACCAGCTCCGCCGCCTCCCTGGCAATCTCCAGCTCCTCATTCGTCTTAATCACCAGCACATTCACCCGGGAGGTGCCATCGGAAATCCGCACGGCCTCCCCCTGCTCCCGGTTCTTCACCTCATCGATGGTGATGCCCAGAAATTCCAGATAGCTGCAGATTTCCTCTCGGATATCCGAGTCATTTTCTCCTACTCCGGCGGTAAACACAATATTGTCTACCCCGTTCATGGCCGCCGCATAGCTCCCTATGTATTTCGCCACCCGGTAGGCGAAAATCTCCCGGGCCAGAGCCGCTGTGTCGTTGTACTTGATCTCTGCATCCTTCAGCTCCCTGAAATCGCTGGAAAGATTCTTGGAAATACCCAGAACCCCCGACTCCTGGTTCAATATATTCATAATCTGCGGGAAATCCAGATTTTCCTTCTTAGACAAATACTCCAGAGCCCCGGCATCCACATCCCCGCACCGTGTTCCCATAACCAGTCCCTCCAACGGGGTAAATCCCATAGAGTTATCGATCACCCGGCCGTACTTCACCGCGCAGATGCTGGCCCCGTTTCCCAGATGACAGACGATGGTCTTAACTCGGTCCGGCCTCTGCCCCATAAATTCAGCGGCCCGCTGGGACACATACTTATGGCTGATCCCATGAAACCCATAGCGGCGGATCTTGTGCTTCTCATAAAACCGGTAGGGCAGGCCGTAGAGAAAGGCCTTGGGCTCCATGGTCTGGTTAAACGCCGTGTCGAACACGCCCACCATAAGCGTATCCGGCATCAGCTCCTGGCAGGCCTTCACACCCACAATATTGGCCGGATTGTGCAGGGGCGCCAGGTCGTTGCACGCGCGCATCACGTCCAGCACCTCATCGGTAATCACAACTGAGCCAGTAAATTTCTCCCCACCGTGAACCAGCCGGTGCCCCACCACATCAATCTCCGCGTAATCTCCGATGACTCCCTGTTCTTCATCTACCAGGGTGCGCAGAATCCGGTCCACCGCCTCCTTGTGATCCTTCATGGGGTATTTTTCCCTAATTTTTATTCCCCCGCCCGTCTGATAGTTAAAAAACCCGTCGATCCCAATGCGCTCGCACTGTCCCTTGGCGAGCACCTTCTCTGTGTCCGTGTCAATTACCTGAAATTTCAGCGACGAGCTGCCGCTGTTGATAACCAGAATTTTCAAATTCTGCCGCCTCCCCTTCTCCTTACGCATATGTATCCAGTTTACCACCAAAATCACCCAGCTGCAATATAATGCAAATAAAATGCCAAATCCTGCAATCACAATCTCCCCTCAGTCTGCTATACTTAGGGCATAAAATAAAAGCGGCCGAAAAGAGCCGTTTGCACACAAATAAAAGGAGATGGATTCATATGGGAAAGAAACCTGTACTTGTCATCATGGCAGCGGGAATGGGAAGCCGCTACGGAGGTTTAAAGCAGATTGACCCCATCGACCCGTGGGGAAATATTATCATGGACTACTCGATTTACGATGCAAAGCAGGCCGGATTTGAAAAGGTGGTATTCCTCATCAAAAAGGAGATCGAGGAGGCTTTCGATGAAATCATCGGCAGCCGGATCAAAAAATATATGGATGTAGCCTACGCGTACCAGGAACTGGATAAAATTCCCGAGGGATTCTCCGTTCCCGACGGACGCACAAAGCCTTGGGGCACAGCCCATGCAGTGCTCTGCTGCAAAGATCAGATCGACGGCCCCTTTGCCGTGATCAATGCGGATGACTATTACGGCCGCGAAGCATTTTCTCTCATCTACAATCAGCTCGCCTCCGCGCAGGATGATGAGCGCTACCAGTACACCATGGTGGGCTATGAGCTCGGAAAGACGCTGACAGAGAATGGAAGCGTAGCCCGTGGCGTGTGTTCCCTCGACCAAAACGGCTATTTAAGCCACATCGAAGAGCGCACCCGCATCGAGCGCCACGGGGAAGTTATCGAGTTTACCGAGGATGACGGCGCCTCCTGGACTGCCCTTCCCGCGGACACCACTGTGTCTATGAATCTGTGGGGCTTTACGGAAAGCATCTTGGGCGAACTGGAAAAAGGATTCTCCGGCTTTCTCACCAAGGGGCTTGCGGAAAATCCGTTAAAATGCGAATACTTCCTTCCTTTTGTGGTGGACGGCCTCTTAAAAGCCGGAAAGGCCCAGGTAACCGTCTTAAAAACCCCGGACCAGTGGTACGGCGTGACCTACAAGGCGGACAAGGAAGCTGTTGTGAAAGCCATGGCAGACAAAAAGGCCGCCGGCATGTATCCGGAAAAACTGTGGGAGGAATAAAATCATGAAAAAAGAAATCACCAAAGAGATTTTAATGGAGGCCGCAGAAAGCTTCGCCACTCAGGGGGAAGTAAAAAGCTGCGAGCGCTACGGAAACGGTCACATCAACGACACCTTTCTCCTGACCTGTGACCGCCGCTATATCCTTCAGCGCATGAACACTGAGGTGTTTCAGAATCCTCAGGCCCTGATGGAGAATATTGAAGGGGTGACCAGCTATCTGCGCCAGTCCGTCATCAAGAACGGCGGAGACCCTGACCGCGAAGCCCTGACTCTGGTACGCGCAAAAGACGGAAAATCCTTCTATGTGGATTCTCAGAACGGGTACTGGAGAGTTTACCTCTTTATTGAAAATGCCACAGGCTATGATCAGGTCAAGAATCCGGATGACTTCTACCAGAGCGGCTGCTCTTTTGGCCGGTTTCAGGGGCTTCTTGCCGGCTATCCGGCAGATAAGCTCTGGGAAACTATCCCGGATTTTCACAATACCCCCAAGCGCTTTGAAACCTTCAAAAAGGCGGTGGCAGAAGATGTCTGCGGCCGTGCCTCAACCGTGCGGGAAGAAATCGCCTTCGTCATGGACCGGGCGGAAAAGATGGGCACAGCCCAAAGGATGCTCTCCCAGGGCGAACTCCCCTTAAGGGTTACCCACAATGACACAAAGCTGAACAACATCCTGATCGACGATGCCACCGGCAAGGGGATCTGCGTTATTGACCTGGATACCGTAATGCCCGGTCTTTCTATCTTTGACTACGGTGACTCTATTCGCTTCGGCGCCAACACCGCCGCAGAGGACGAGCCCGACGCCTCTAAGGCTTCCCTCTCCCTTCCCCTCTTTGAGGCCTACACAAAGGGATTTCTGGAGGGCTGCGGAAAAAATCTGACGGAAAATGAAATCCGTATGCTTCCATGGGGCGCTTATCTCATGACACTGGAATGCGGAACGCGTTTTCTCACCGATTATCTCCAGGGAGATACCTACTTCCATGTCGCCAGAGAGGGCCATAATCGGGACCGCTGCCGCACCCAGTTTGCCCTGGTAAACGATATGGAAAAAAAATGGGGCCAGATGGAAGACATCGTGGCCCGCTGCATGAAAGCAATCGCTTAGCGTATTTAATTCGTTATCTCATAAAGAGAATCCGCCGGCTCTCCGTATCCATCCGGCAGGTAGTGCCCATGGGCAGCGTGCCCATGGGCTTATCATGTCCGGAGCGGACATGGCACATCACCGGCACCGCAAAATCCCTAAACCAGTCGCGAATCAAATCTCCCACTTTGTAGGAAGCATCGTACCGGTCATTCGTACAATCCGTAAAATCTCCCAGAAGAATTCCCTTTACCCCGGCAAACATCCCAGCCTGGCGCATCTGGGTCAGGTACATGTCAAGCACAGGCACAGGCTCTTCGATATCCTCCATAAACAGAATCTTACCCTCCGTATCCAGCTGATAGGAGGTGCCTATGGCACGGCTTAACAGAGATAAATTGCCTCCTGTGAGCATTCCCTCTGCTCTGCCCGGACGGATTACCTCGAAGCCCTCTTCCCCCGGCGGATTGTGAAACTCCAGCGTATCCTCCATATTCAGAGCGGCAAACAGGCTCTCCTTAGTGTAGGGGTCAAAATCTTTGCGCATATTGGAGCAGACCATGGGGCCGTGGAAGGTCACCATCCCGCACCGCATCTGAAATGCGGACAGCAGATTGGTAATATCGCTGTATCCCACAAAAATTTTAGGGTTGGCCCGGATTAAATCATAATCCAGATAATCCATCACATGGGAACTTCCGTAGCCGCCTCTCACGCAAAAGACGGCCTTGACCTCAGGATCCGCAAACATCCCGTTGATATCCGCAGCCCGATCCTTTCCTTCCCCGGCAAGATAATTGTGAAAATTCGCCAGAGTGGTGAGCTGCCGGCCCGCCTTCACCCGGTAGCCCATCTCCTCCAGAAGCCTTATGCAGTCTGCGAGCTCCTCCTCCCGGATGGGGAAGGAGGGGGCCACCAGGCCGATGGTGTCCCCCTGCTTTAATTGTTCTGGAAAAATCATTTTAACTTCCTCTCTTTCCCTTTTGCGGGCAATAACAGGATTATTCCTTATCCGCATACTTGAAAATCGTGTGTCCGATGTAGGACTTGATCACGTCCTTGCAGTTCGGCTTCACCAAGAGCTGGGAATTCCTGTAATATACAGGAATGATCGGCATCTCCTCGATAAGGATCCTCTCCGCCTGCTCAAACATCTTCATACGGGCCGCATTGTCCGCGCTCGCACGGGCCTCCATCAAAAGGCTGTCATATTCTTGAGCCTTATCGTTGAGCCACCGGCACTGGGTCTCATTTCTGGTGAGAAGCAGACACTCCAAGTTCGTGCTGGGGTCCGGATAGTCGCCCGTCCATCCGTCGTAGCAGATGTCGAAATTGCCTGCCTCCTGCTCATCCCAGTACACCTTGCTCTCGTAGGTGACGATCTCCACATTCACGCCCAGATTTTCCTTCCACATGGCCTGCATCGCCTGGGCTACATCCTTCTTCTCCTGGTCATTCTGGGTGATCAGGGTCAGTGTGGGGAAGCCCTCTCCGTTCGGATATCCGGCCTCAGCCATCAGGCTCTTGGCCTGCTCCACGTCCTCTGTGAACAGATTGCCAACGGTATTCCGGTAGTCCTCGTCAGAGCCCTCATAGGGGATTCCGTGAGGCACGAAGGCAAAGGCAGATTCGGGTTTGGACGCAACCATAGACTGATTGATTACCTCCCGGTTCAAGGAAATGCTCAAGGCTGTGCGAATCTTGGGATCCGACAGATATTCCTTCTCACAGTTGAAATCATAATAGCAGGTGCCGATTAAGTCGTAGGACCTGAGCTCCTCGCTTCCCGAATACTGGCTCTGGGCCTGGCTGCCGATCACCAGGTTATCCAGCACGTCAACCTCGCCCGCATTGTAAGCGGAGAGAGCAGCCTCTTGAGACTCAATGAAGACAATCTCCACTCCGTCCAGCTTCACCGTATCCGCGTCGATGTACTCCGGATTCTTCTCCAGCACGTAGCTGGCCTGGGGATTGATCTCCTTGATTCGGAACGCTCCATTGCACACATAGGTATCCCCGGACTTGGTCCAGGCGTCCTCCGCCTCAACCACATCCTGCCGGGTGGGGAAATACATGGACACCGCTGTCAGATCCAAGAAGTAGGTGGTGGGATGCTCCAGAGTAACCTCCAGTGTCTTCTCATCCACG
>CALWBS010000017.1 GCA_944376135.1 uncultured Enterocloster sp. | reverse complement strand
AACAACAGCAGCTATCAGGGCCGCTTAAAGGAGCGGGCGGAGTCCGGGGCGGAGCTCATAGGGGATGACTGCGCGGACGCGGATGCCGAGGTAATCGCTATGGTGATTGACAGCTTAAAGGCTGCTGGTCTTAAGGAATTTCAGGTGGAGCTGGGCCATGTAGCCTTTTACCGCAGTCTGGTGGAGGAAGCGGGATTGGACGAGGAGACAGAGGGGGAGTTAAACCGCCTCATTGAAAATAAAAACTATTTCGGTGTGGAGGAGCTTTTAAAGAGCCTGGATATCCGAGAGGATCTGCGCCGTGCTTTCTGCGCCCTGCCCGAGCTTTTCGGCTCTATCGGGCAGATCCGGCAGGCGGCCTCCCTGACGGAAAATCCCCGGGCTTTAGAGGCCATCGGGAGGCTGGAGGATATTCACCGGATACTGGCGGGCCAGGGGCTGGAGGCGTATGTGACCTATGACCTGGGGATGCTCAGCCGGTATCAGTACTATACGGGTATTATTTTCAAGGCCTATACTTACGGAACCGGCGACTATATCGGAACCGGCGGCCGGTATGACAAACTGCTGATCCAGTTCGGAAAGGATACGCCGGCGGTGGGCTTCGCCATCGTGGTGGACCAGCTGATGGCAGCCCTGACCCGGCAGGATATCGATGTCCCCGTAACGCTGGTGAACACCGTAATCCTCTATGAGGAATCCGCCCGCAAGGGGGCCATGGCCCTGGCGGGACGCCTGCGCGGCCAGGGAATGGCGGTTCAGTCCATGCGGCGGCAGGAAAGCCGGGATTTAGCGGAATACGAAGATATGGCGAAGCGGCGGGGCCTGCGCAACATTCTTTACCTGTCTGGGGAGGGAAATGTAGTGGAGGCCATGGATATGGTGAACGGCAGCAGGGACGAAATTCCCCTCGCGGCTTACATGTAAAGGAGGGGACGGAATGCGGTATTTGACGATTGCCCTGGCAAAGGGCAGGCTGGCCAAAAAGGCCATGGAGCTTTTTGAGGCCATCGGGCTTTCCTGCGAGGAGATGAAAGACAAGGACTCCCGGAAGCTGATTTTTACCAATGAGGAGCAAGGCGTGCGCTTTTTTCTGGCAAAGGCCAGCGATGTGCCCACCTACGTGGAGTACGGGGCGGCAGACATCGGGATTGTGGGAAAGGACACCATTTTGGAGGAGGGAAGGAAGCTCTATGAGGTGATGGACTTGGGGATTGGAAAATGCAGGATGTGTGTCTGCGGTCCGGCCTCGGCCCAGGAGATGTTAAGACACCATCAGCTCATTCGGGTGGCTACCAAGTATCCCCATATTGCCAAGGATTATTTTTACAATCAGAAATACCAGACGGTGGAGATTATTAAGCTCAGCGGCTCCATCGAGCTGGCGCCCATCGTAGGGCTGTCTGAAGTCATTGTGGACATTGTGGAGACGGGTTCCACCCTGCGGGAGAACGGGCTTGCCGTGCTGGAGGAGGTTTGCAGCCTGTCCGCCCGGATGGTGGTAAACCAGGTGAGCATGAAGACGGAAAATGAGCGGATTACCCGGATTATCAAGGCGTTTCAGGCCCTGCGGACACCGGAAGAATAAGGAGGAGAGCCGAATATGAGAATTGTCACGCTGAACGAGGGAGCAATGAAAAATCTCCTGGAGGAGATGTTAAAGAGGGATCCCAATAATTATGAGAGTTATACCAAAACCGTGCAGTCCATTGTGGACCAGGTGAAGGCGAAGGGGGATGAGGCCCTGTTTGCCTTTACAAAGGAATTTGACAAGGCCGAGGTGAGCGCGGAAAATGTCCGTGTGAGCCAGGAGGAGATCGAGGAGGCCTACCGCCAGGTAAAGCCAGAGCTTCTCGCGGTGATGAAGCGCTCCCTGGAAAATATCCGCAGCTACCATGAAAAGCAGAAGAGAAACAGTTGGTTTGACGCCAAGCCCGATGGAACTATTCTGGGGCAAAAGGTGACGCCCCTGGCCAGCGCCGGGGTGTATGTGCCTGGGGGCAAGGCGGCGTACCCGTCCTCGGTTCTCATGAATATCATTCCCGCCCAGGTGGCCGGGGTGGAGCGCATCGTCATGGTGACGCCCCCGGGAAAGGATGGCCGGGTGAACCCGGTGACGCTGACGGCTGCTCATCTGGCCGGAGCCACCGAGGTATACCGGGTGGGAGGAGCCCAGGCCGTAGCGGCCCTGGCCTTCGGAACCCAGTCCATTCCGCGGGTGGACAAGATTGTGGGGCCGGGAAATATTTTTGTGGCTCTGGCAAAAAAGGCGGTTTACGGCCATGTGAGCATTGACAGCATCGCCGGGCCCAGCGAGATTCTGGTGATTGCGGATGGGGGAGCCAATCCACGGTACGTGGCCGCAGACCTGTTAAGCCAGGCCGAGCACGACGAGCTGGCAAGCGCCATCCTGGTGACGGACAGCAGGGAGCTGGCCCAGGCGGTGTCCGATGAGGTAGACGGCTTTTTGAAGGTGCTGTCCCGGCGGGAGATTATTGAGAAATCCCTGGAAAACTACGGCTATATCCTGGTGGTGGATTCTATGGAGCAGGCAGCGCAGGCAGCCAACGCCATCGCGCCGGAGCATCTGGAAATTGTCACAGCCAACCCCTTTGAGCTTATGACAAAAATCCGCAATGCCGGGGCGATTTTCCTTGGCGAGTACAGCTCCGAACCTTTGGGAGATTACTACGCCGGGCCCAACCACATTCTGCCCACCAACGGCACGGCCCGCTTCTTCTCCCCCTTAAATGTGGACGATTTCGTGAAGAAGTCAAGCATCATTTACTATTCCCGGGAAGCCCTCACCGCAGCCCACAGGGATATCGAGGCGTTTGCCGAGGCCGAGGGACTGACGGCTCATGCCAACTCGATTAAGGTGCGGTTTGAATAGGAGGTGTGAAAATGGAGAGAAAGGCCAGGATTACACGCAATACAAGTGAGACGAAAATTACCCTGGAGTTAAACCTGGACGGCAGCGGCCAGGGAAAAATCCGCACGGGAATCGGATTTTTTGACCATATGTTAAACAGCTTTGCGCGCCACGGATTTTTTGATCTGACCCTGGAGGTGCAGGGGGATTTGGAGGTGGATACCCACCACACGGTGGAGGATGCGGGCATTGTGCGGGGCCAGGCCATTGCCCAGGCCGTGGGGGCTAAAAAGGGAATCGCCCGATACGGCTTTCAGATTCTTCCCATGGACGAGAGCCTGGTACTCTGCGCCCTGGATCTGTGCGGCCGCCCCTGTCTGGGCTTTGATATGGAATTTGACAGAGAGCGGGTGGGGGAGTTTGAGACGGAGATGGTCCGGGAATTTTTCTACGCCGTGTCCTACGGGGCCATGATGAACCTTCATATCCGCCGGATGGCGGGGGACAACTGCCATCACCTGATTGAGGCGGCGTTTAAGGCATTTGCCAGGGCCCTGGACCAGGCGGTGGGATACGACAGCCGCCTAACGGGGGTTCTCTCCACGAAGGGGAGCTTATAAACGGAAAAGGAGATTACATCCATGCAGCTTTATCCAGCAATTGATATGAAAAATGGGCAGTGCGTCCGCTTAAGGCAGGGAGCTTTTGCCGATATGACCGTGTACGGCGCAGACCCGGCCGAGATGGCCGTGAAGTGGCAGGAGGCGGGGGCCTCTTTTCTGCACCTGGTGGATTTGGATGGGGCCCTTATGGGGCACTCGGTCAATGAGGAGGCCATCCGCCGGATTTTGGCGGCGGTGTCCGTTCCGGTTCAGCTGGGCGGAGGCATCCGCTCGGAGGAAGCCGTGGAGCATATGCTCTCTCTGGGGATAAGGCGGGTCATCATCGGCACCCGGGCGGCCAGGGAGCCGGAATTTCTGCGGGAAATGATTGAGAAATTCGGTCCGGACCATGTGGCCGCCGGGGTGGACGCCAAAAACGGCATGGTGGCGGTTCAGGGCTGGGAGCAGGTCAGCAAAATTTCGGCAGTGGAGCGCTGCCGGAAGATGAAGGACTGCGGCGTGCGGCATATTATTTACACGGACATTTCCCGGGACGGCATGCTCACCGGGCCCAATGTGGAGGCCACCCGGCATCTCACGGAAGAAACAGGCCTTGACATCATCGCGTCCGGTGGGGTATCCTGTATGCAGGATCTGGAAAATCTTCACGAAGCGGGGATTTTTGGAGCGATTATCGGCAAAGCCCTGTATGAGGGCAGAATTGACCTGCGCGAAGCGGTGGAGCGCTTTGAAGGGTGAGGGCCGGCGGCTAGATAAAAGGAACGGAGACATGCATATGATGGATTATAAAAAGCTGATTGCGGGATTTCGATACCGGGAGGGAAGGATTACAAGCTGGGACGGCAGTATTTCCTATGAAGGAGAGTTAAAGGAGCTGGCCCGGTTCTGCTGTGACAACGGGGCGGATGAGATTTTCGTCTATGATGACTCTGCGGGGGACGCAGACCACGAGGCGGCCATCGCCGCTATCCGGGAGACCGCCCGGGAGGTGGATGAGCCTATCTTGGCAGGCGGCCGCGTAAAGCGCCTGGAGGATGTAAAGAAATATCTTTACGCCGGGGCCGGCGCCGTATTTTTAAATGCCGGCTGTCAGGAAAATGTGGATCTGATGAAAGAGGCCGCGGACCGCTTTGGAAATGAGAAAATCTGCGCCTTTCTGCCGGATTTAAGCTATGGAGCCCGGGCGGAGGAATTTGCCCAGCTTGGCGCCTCTCTGATGATTTTAAAGCCGGAGGAGGCGGTTCCTTCCTTAAAAGAGCTGGAGGAGATTGGGAGCATACAAAAACGCTGCCTGATTCTCTGCGGCCATCTGGGGAACCGGGCTGCGGCAGGGGAGGAGGAAACTTCAGAGAATCCTTCAGCGGAATCTGCCGGCGCATCTCCCCTTCTGGATGATTTAAAGATTCCTTTTGGCTGTCCGGACATCGAGGGAGCTGTTCTGACCTTGGAGGCAGGGGAAATGGATGCGTTTATGGCCATGAAGCAGCAGCTTAAGGGAGCGGGAATCCAGACCGATACTTTTGAGAGCGCGGTGGACTGGAGCGAATTTAAATTAAACGGGGACGGGCTCATCCCGGTGATTGTCCAGGATTATAAGACTCAGGAGGTGCTGATGCTGGCTTACATGAACCAGGATGCATTCTCCGCCACATTGGCTACGGGGCGCATGACGTATTTCAGCAGAAGCCGGCAGACCTTGTGGGTGAAAGGGGAGACAAGCGGCCATTTTCAGTATGTGAAGTCTTTAAAGCTGGACTGCGACAAGGATACTCTTTTGGCCCATGTCAAGCAGATCGGCCCGGCCTGCCATACGGGAAATCCTACCTGCTTTTTTACCACTCTGGCGGAGAAAGAGTATCGGGAGACAAACCCCTTAAAGGTGTTTGAGGAAGAGTACCGGGTGATTTTGGACCGGAAGGCCAATCCCAAGGAAGGCTCCTACACCAATTATCTGTTTGACAAGGGAATCGATAAGATTTTAAAGAAGCTGGGGGAGGAAGCTTCAGAGATTATTATCGCCTCAAAGAACCCGGACCCGGAGGAGATCAAGTATGAGATTGCGGATTTCCTCTACCATATGATGGTGCTCATGGCGGAGAAGGGCATTACTTGGGAGGAGATTACCAAAGAGGTGGCGAACCGGTAGAATTTATTTTTCCAGGAGGGAAAACAATGATAGCAGATGTAACAGACCGTTTTTTAACGTATGTTTCCTATGACACCCAGTCCGAGGAGGGAGCGGAGGAGATGCCCAGCACCCGCTCTCAGCTTGCTCTGGCGGAGAAATTGGCCGGGGAGCTCACACAGATGGGCGCTTCCCGGGTGCGCATGGATGAATACGGCTATGTGTACGCGAAAATTCCTTCGAATACGAAGCGGGATATCCCGGCCCTGGGTTTTATCGCCCATATGGACACGGCGCCGGCTCTCTCGGGAAAGAATGTGAAGCCTCAGATTATCCATAATTATGACGGGAAAGCGATTTGCCTGAACGCGGAGGAGTCTGTTTTTCTGTCCCCCGAGGATTTTCCGGAGCTGTCGGATTATAAGGGCCAGACCCTCATCACCACGGACGGAACCACCCTTCTGGGGGCGGACGACAAGGCCGGTGTGGCAGAGATCATGACCATGGCGGCCTGGTTTCTCGCTCACCCGGAGAAGGAGCACGGGGATATCTGCATTGCGTTCACCCCGGACGAGGAGGTGGGCCGGGGGGCGGACCGTTTTGACGTGAAGGGGTTTGGCGCCGCAGGAGCCTACACGGTGGATGGAGGCGCCCTGGGCGAGCTGGAGTACGAGAATTTCAACGCGGCATCTGCCAAGCTTTCTGTCCAAGGCGCCAGCATTCATCCGGGAAGCGCCAAGGGAAAGATGAAAAATGCCATTCTCATCGGCATGGAGTTCCAGTCCCTGCTGCCTGTTTTTGTGAATTTTATGTACACGGAAGGGGACGAGGGATTTTACCACCTGGATCACATGGAGGGCGATGTGGAGCGGGCGGAGCTGGAATACATTAT
>CALWBS010000016.1 GCA_944376135.1 uncultured Enterocloster sp. | reverse complement strand
GCCTCAAGGAGAACGCGGAGGAAAAGCTCCAGTATGACAGGGAGAATAAGGAGCTGATCAGCAATATTTCTCACGATCTGAAAACCCCGATAACGGCGATCAAGGGCTATGTGGAAGGAATTCTGGATGGGGTGGCCTCTTCGCCGGAAAGGCTGGACAAATATATCCGCACCATATACAATAAAGCTAACGATATGGACCGTCTGATCGATGAGCTCACGTTTTATTCTAAAATTGACACAAATAAGATTCCCTACACCTTCTCCAAGATTAATGTGTCCCGGTACTTTAAGGACTGCGTGGAGGAAGTGGGACTGGATATGGAGGCCCGGGGAATCGAGCTGGGATATTTCAATTATGTGGATGACGATGTGACGGTGATTGCGGATGCAGAGCAGATGAAGCGCGTCATCAACAATATTATCAGCAATTCTGTGAAATATCTGGATAAGAAAAAGGGAATTATCAATATACGGATAAAAGATGTGGGCGATTTTATCCAGGTGGGAATTGAGGACAATGGAAAGGGGATCACGGCGAAGGATCTGCCGAACATTTTCGACCGCTTTTATCGGGCGGATTCCTCAAGAAATTCCTCACAGGGGGGAAGCGGCATCGGCCTGTCCATTGTGCGGAAGATTATTGAAGACCATGGGGGCCGTATCTGGGCTACCAGCAAGCTGGGGATCGGGACGGAAATCCATTTTGTTCTAAGAAAATACCAGGAGGTTATACAGGATGAGCAAAATACTGATCGTCGAGGATGAGGAGAGCATTGCGGAGCTGGAGAAGGATTACCTGGAACTGTCCGGTTTTGAGGTTTCTATAGAGAATGACGGAAATCTGGGGCTGGAAAAGGCGTTGAATGAGGACTACGATCTTTTGATTTTGGACCTGATGCTTCCCGGAACCGATGGATTTGAGATCTGCCGCAGGGTGCGGGAGATTAAAAATACGCCGATCATTATGATATCCGCCAAGAAGGAGGATATTGACAAAATTCGGGGCTTGGGTCTGGGAGCGGACGATTACATCACAAAGCCCTTCAGTCCCAGCGAGATGGTGGCCCGGGTGAAGGCCCATATGGCCCGGTATGAGCGGCTTATCGGAAGCGGCCAGCCGGCCAATGAGATTATAGAGATCCGCGGGCTTAAAATTGACAAGACGGCCCGCAGGGTCTGGGTGAACGGGGAGGAGAAGAATTTTACCACCAAGGAGTTTGATCTGCTCACATTTCTTGCCCAGAACCCCAACCATGTATTTACCAAGGAAGAACTATTTTCCAAAATCTGGGATATGGAGTCCATCGGGGACATTGCCACCGTGACGGTCCATATCAAGAAGATTCGGGAAAAAATTGAATTCAATACGGCCAAGCCCCAGTACATAGAGACTATATGGGGTGTAGGCTACCGCTTTAAGGTATAGGAAGATACATGACAGACAAGGAGAGAATGCGATGATACGGAGAAGAATGGCGGCGGGAATTTGCGCCGCAGTTGTTGCGGCAGCTCTCGGCGGCCTGATGGGAGGCACAGCGATGGCAGCAGGAATGGCCGGAGAGGACCGGGACCTTGTGACCGGGCCCGGTGTGCAGGTACAGGCGGATACAGTGCGGGAGACGGAGAGAGCGGCGGCTCAGGCGGAGCCGGAGGCAGCCGGCTCTTTTGAGGCAGACCGGTTCGTCCTTCCCCAAGAGGCAAAGGTGCTGGTTGTGGTGGAAGGCACCGGGGGAAGCGGCTGCAATGTATATGCCTATGAGATGGGCGAAGACGGATGGGAGCTCCGGGTGCGGACAAGCGGCTATCTGGGGCTGAACGGCATGAGCAATCACAGGACTGAGGGGGATAAGACTACTCCCATCGGCGTATTCCAGATGAATACGCCCTTTGGACAGGATGACCCGCTGGAGGGATTTCCTGCCAATTATATTAAGGTAGATGAGACATATATCTGGAGCCAGGACACCAACCGTCTGGTGAGGGACACCTCCGCTTCAGGGGAACAGGTGGGAACCGCAGGCTATGCGGAGCATTATGATTATGTGATCGATGCGGGATATAATAAGAACGCCGTGCCCAAGGCGGGGTCCGCACTGTTTCTGCACTGCATTGGCAAGGGAAAGACCTACACGTCCGGCTGCGTGTCCATTCCCAAGGAGGAGATGGCCCAGGTGATGCGCCTGTACGGCACGTACGGAGACGGAGCTTGTTATATTGCACAGGCGCCGGAGGGAACCTTTGAATTGATTTATGATACATACGGTGTGAACAATGGCCTTTCTCCTGAGGGGGATTTTGACGTGTGACGTTTATAGGGAAACAGAGCTGCGCAGTGCGGCTCTGTTTTTTGATTCGCATATACGAACAAATAACGGATATATGAAAATGACAGACAATGAAAGCACTTACAGGTATTTTTGCAGTTAAGTTAGTCAATTTTTTCGAAATTTTACCAGAAAAACTCTTTACTCGAAAAATGTTTGTGTTATAATGAACGAGGTGGACGGACAGGGGTATGTATTTGTCCGCCCGTTTAGTGAGATTGAGGAGGAAATAACTGATGGCAAAGAAATGGGTTTATTTGTTTAGCGAAGGCAATGCGGACATGCGCAATCTCCTTGGCGGCAAGGGCGCAAACCTGGCGGAGATGACCAATCTGGGTCTTCCTGTACCGCAGGGCTTCACCATCACCACGGAAGCGTGCACCCAGTATTATGAGGATGGAAGAACCATCAATGACGAGATCATGGCTCAGATCATGGAGTACATCGGCAAGATGGAGGAGATCACCGGCAAGAAGTTCGGCGATAAGGAGAATCCGCTTCTGGTGTCTGTCCGCTCCGGCGCGAGAGCTTCCATGCCCGGCATGATGGACACGATTCTGAACCTGGGTCTGAACGAGGAAGTTGTAAACGTTCTGGCTGAGAAATCCGGCAATCCCCGCTGGGCTTGGGACTGCTACAGAAGATTTATCCAGATGTACTCCGATGTTGTTATGGAGGTGGGCAAGAAGTATTTCGAGGAGCTCATCGATGAGATGAAGGAGAAGAAGGGCGTAAAGCAGGATGTGGAGCTTACTGCTGAGGATCTGAAGGAGCTGGCAGGACAGTTCAAGGCCGAGTACAAGGAGAAGATCGGCGCGGACTTCCCGACGGATCCCAAGGAGCAGCTCATGGGCGCTATCAAGGCCGTATTTCGTTCCTGGGACAACCCCAGAGCGAACGTATACCGCCGCGACAACGATATCCCCTATTCCTGGGGCACCGCTGTAAACGTACAGATGATGGCTTTCGGAAATATGGGCGATGACTGCGGCACCGGCGTTGCATTTACCCGCGACCCGGCTACCGGCGAGAACGGCCTGTTCGGCGAATTCCTTACCAACGCACAGGGCGAGGATGTGGTTGCAGGCGTTCGTACCCCCATGCACATCGCCAAGATGGAGGAGAAATTGCCCGAGGCATTTGCACAGATTAAAGATGAGTGCAAGAACATGGAGAGCCACTATAGAGATATGCAGGATATGGAGTTTACCGTGGAGCACGGAAAGCTTTACATGCTGCAGACCAGAAACGGCAAGAGAACTGCGAAGGCAGCTCTTAAGATCGCCTGTGATCTGGT
>CALWBS010000015.1 GCA_944376135.1 uncultured Enterocloster sp. | reverse complement strand
CCAGGGCCGGGTATAGGCCGGTTCTCCTGGAGCGGGGGGAGGATGTGGATGCCCGGACTGCTCGGGTGGAGCGCTTTTGGCAGGAAGGGATTCTTGATCCTGATTCCAACGTGCAGTTTGGGGAAGGAGGAGCCGGCACATTTTCCGACGGAAAGCTGAATACTCTGGTGAAGGATACATATGGGAGAAATCAGGAGATTCTGCGGATATTTGTCCAGTTCGGGGCGGATCCTTCTATTTTATATGTAAATAAGCCCCACATCGGAACGGATGTGCTCTGTAAAATCGTGAAAGCCATCCGGGAAGAAATTGTGCGGCTGGGAGGAGAAGTCCGATTTGAAAGCCGCATGACGGATGTGGAAATCCAGGAGGGAAGGGCCCGGTCTGTCCGGGTGAATGACAGGGAGCGGATTCCGGTTCAAGCGCTGGTGCTGGCCCTGGGACACAGCGCCAGAGATACTTTTCAAGTCCTCTATGAACGGGGACTTCCCATGGAGGCCAAGGCCTTTGCCGTGGGCCTGCGTATTCAGCATCCCCAGCGGATGATTGATGTAAGCCAGTACGGCCGGGAAGCCGGGGATGGTCTGGAACCTGCCAGCTACAAAGTGACGCGGCAGGTTTCCACAGGCCGGGGCGTGTACTCCTTCTGCATGTGTCCGGGGGGATATGTGGTGAATGCATCTTCTGAGCCGGGAAGGCTGGCAGTGAACGGAATGAGCTACCACGACCGGGCAGGGGAAAATGCCAACAGCGCCCTGATTGTGACGGTGTCGCCGGAGGATTACAGCGCTTTTTTGGATACGGGGGCCGCAGCCCATCCCTTGGCGGGCATTGCATTTCAGCGGAAACTGGAGGCCCTTGCCTACGGCGCCGGAAAGGGGAAAATTCCCGTCCAGCTCTACGGCGATTTTGTCAGAGGGGATATATCCGGCGGTTTTGGACAGGTGCGTCCGGCCTTTAGGGGGGAGTGGGCATTCGGAAACCTGCGGGAGATTCTTCCCAGCTATATTTCTTCTTCCCTGACAGAGGCCATGGAGGGTTTCGGTCATATGATACGGGGCTTTGACCGGCCGGACGCGATTCTTGCCGGTGTGGAGAGCCGGACGTCCTCTCCGGTGCGGATTCCCAGGGACAGCCGGATGGAGAGCGCAGTGCGCGGAATTTTCCCCTGCGGAGAGGGAGCGGGATATGCCGGAGGCATTACCTCGGCGGCTATGGACGGGCTGAAAACCGCGGAAGAGCTGATTCGCCGGTACGCGCCGCAAGTATGAATTGACGGGCGCGGGAATTTGTTGTAAGATGATAACTGTTTAAATTGCGCTGGCAAAAAAACATCAAAAGGAGCATCCTATGGACTGCGGGGAACGCAAACTGCTGAAAGAAAAAAAGAGGATTGTGATAAAAATCGGCTCATCCTCCCTGACTCATCCGGAGACGGGGCGGCTGAACCTTCTGAAGATAGAAAAGCTTATTCGAGTGCTAAGCGACCTGCGGGGAGAGGGAAAGGACGTGGTTCTGGTCTCCTCCGGCGCCATTGCGGCGGGGCGCCAGGCCCTGGGCTATCACAAAAAGCCGGACAGCCTGGCCCAGAAGCAGGCGTTTGCGGCGGTGGGCCAGGCGCGGCTGATGATGGTTTACCAGAAGCTATTTTCAGAGTACAACCAGGCTACGGCCCAGGTGCTTCTCACCAAGGACACTATGGTCAATGATGCTTCACGGTACAATGCCCAGAATACATTTGACGAACTTCTGCGCCTGGGCGTGATTCCCATTGTGAATGAGAATGATACGGTGTCCACATCGGAGATTCCCTACGTAGACAGCTTCGGGGATAATGACCGGCTGTCAGCTATTGTGGCGGCCTTAATCGGAGCGGATCTTCTGATTCTGCTGTCAGATATCGACGGACTCTACACGGACGACCCGAGGCATAATCCGGATGCCGCTTTTATCCGTCTGGTTCCGGAGATTACCCAGGAGCTTTTGGAGATGGGGAAGGAGACGGCAGGGAGCAGCGTGGGTACCGGGGGAATGTCCGCCAAGCTGGCGGCGGCCCGGATTGCCACGGACAGCGGGGCGGATATGGTTATCGCCAACGGCGACCAGGTGGAGGTGATTATGGACATCATGGCAGGGGAGGAAAAGGGGACCCTCTTTCTAGCTCACCCCAATCTGGATTTTGATTTGATGCATTATTTGAATAATGAATACTGAAAGGACGCAATATGGATAATACTAAGATTGATCGGATCAATACACTGTATCACAAGTCCCAGTCCGTGGGGCTGACCGAGGAGGAGAAGGAGGAGCAGGCAGCGCTGCGCAGGGAATATATCCAGGCGATTCGGGCCAATCTCCGGGGACAGTTAAACAATATTTCCATTAAAGAGCCGGACGGTTCGATTACAGATCTGGGAAAGAAATACGGCGGAATCAAGACCGTTTAAGGGAGGTGCGTCATGACATTAGAGGAGATGGGGAAAAAGGCAAGGGAGGTTTCCAGGGTTCTCGGCACTCTGGGTTCCCGGGAGAAAAATATCGGCCTGGAGGAAGCGGCGAGGGCGCTCCTTGAAGGCGAGGAGGAAATCCTGCTGGCCAATGAGGCGGACTATGAGCAGGCGAAGGAGAACGGCATGAGCCAGGGACTTTTGGACCGCCTGCAGCTGACGCCGGGGCGCCTTCAAGCGATGGCGGACGGCCTTCTCTCTGTGGCGGCTTTGGAGGATCCCGTAGGGGAGGTGCTCTCCATGAAGCAGCGGCCGAATGGTCTGCGCATCGGGAAAAAGCGGGTTCCTCTGGGCGTGATCGGCATGATCTACGAGGCCCGGCCCAATGTGACGGCGGATGCCTTCGGCCTCTGTTTTAAATCGGGAAATGCGGTCATCCTGAAAGGGGGAAGCGATGCCATCCGTTCTAACCAGGCGATTGTGCAGTGGCTGCGCACCGGGCTTTCCCGGGCCGGGCTTCCCGAGGACGCGGTGCAGCTCATTGAGGACACCAGCCGGGAGACCACACGGGAGATGATGCGTTTAGATGCGTACATTGATGTGCTGATTCCCAGAGGCGGGGCAGGGTTAATCCGCGCCGTGGTGGAGAACAGCACGGTTCCGGTGATTGAGACGGGCACAGGAAACTGCCATGTGTATGTGGACGAAACAGCGGACTTACATATGGCGCTGGACATCATCTACAATGCCAAGACACAGAGAATCGGCGTGTGCAACGCCTGCGAGTCCCTGCTGGTGCATCGGAAGATTGCGGCGCAGTTTCTCCCTATGCTGAAAAAGCGTCTGGATGAAAAGCAGGTGGAGATTCGGGCAGACGAGGATGCCAGGGCCATTGTGCCGGCGTTTTCCGCGGCGACAGAGGAGGACTGGGGGAAGGAGTACTTGGATTACATCGTGTCCCTCAAGCTGGTGGACTCTCTGGAGGAGGCCATTCATCATATTAATACCTACAATACAGGACACTCCGATGCGATTGTCACGTCCAATTATTTTAATGCTCAGAAATTCCTGGGCGAGGTGGACGCAGCGGCAGTCTACGTGAACGCCTCCACCCGGTTTACGGACGGGGAGGAGTTCGGATTCGGCGCGGAAATTGGAATCAGTACCCAGAAGCTTCACGCAAGGGGGCCGATGGGCTTAAAAGAGCTGACAGAACAAGAGGGCGGTGAGCAGCCAGAATTTTCCGCTCTTTAAAAAGCTCCAGTCCGTTCCCCCAGCCTTTTCCTTCTTCTCCCCGCCCATAGG
>CALWBS010000014.1 GCA_944376135.1 uncultured Enterocloster sp. | reverse complement strand
GTGCACCGGCACAGATTGCCGGAGATTCCTTCCCGGATTTCATCCGGGGTTGGATGGGGATTTTTCCTCAAAAGGGCTTCCGCTGCCAAAACCATGCCGGGGATGCAGAAGCCGCACTGTACGGCGGCGGCCTCCCCAAAGGCCTTATCCAGAGCCCGGAAGCGCTCTGTTTCCCGATAGCCCTCCAGGGTTATGATTTCAGACCCTTTTGCGGCTCCCATGGCTACGCAGCAGGAATTGACAAGAAGGCCGTCCATGAGCACGGCGCAGGCCCCGCATTCTCCCTCCCGGCAGCCGCACTTGACGCTGGTCATGCGGTAGGTATCCCGGAGCGCGTCCAAAAGCCGGTCCGCGGCGCTGCCCTCATACAGCTGTTCTTCTCCGTTTAAGCGGAATCGGATTCCATCCATCATAATCCCTCCTTTGCAATGACCTTCATAGTGTCTTCAGGGGTGAAGGGAGCGTGGCGCAGGCGGACGCCGCCGCCCAGGGCCTGCTCCATGGCCTCCACATAAGCGCCGGGGGCGCCGACTAAGGGAAGCTCTCCGGCTCCCTTGGCCCCGTAAGGGCCGTCCGGATATTTTTCCACATGGAGCATGCATGTTAAGTTGGGGACATCCGCGGCCGTGGGAATGAGGTAGTCGGAGAAGGAATTGTTGCGGATCCGTCCCCGGCTGTCATAATCCATGGATTCCATGGAGGCGTAGCCAATGCCCTGGAGGAAGCCGCCCTCCATCTGGCCCATGACGATGCCCTCGTCCATGGGAGTACCCACATCAAAGGAACCGTAGGCCCCCAAGATCTTTGTCAGTCCGGTGTACGTGTCCACCTCCACCTCGATGGCATTTACGCCCCAGGCATAGGTGGGGTAGGCGTCCCCCTGAAATTTGTCCAGATAGAAGGGAATCATGAACTCCGGCTCTTTAAAATGCTCCTCCACCGTCTGCTCTTCCCCGTCGATCCAGGTTTCCCGGAGCCGGACCGCGCAGCGCCGCAGAAGCTCTCCCACGATCATGAGGGAGCGGGACGCTACGGTAGGGCCGGAGTCGGGAACCCGGGCCGTATCCGGATGCTCAAAATGAACCTTTTCCAGCGGGAGGCCCAGCTCCTTTGCCACGATCTTTGGGAAGGTGGTGCGCAGTCCCTGGCCGATCTCCCCATTGGCAGCCAGGATTTCCACGGTGCCGTCCGCATGCTTTGCCAGGCGGCAGACCGCCTTGATGATATCCCGCTCCCCGGAGCCGGTAAATCCTGCTCCGTGAAAATACAGGGACATGCCGATGCCGCGGCGGAAGCGCCCGGTCTGGGGCAGGGCATATTCCTTGTGCTTTCTGCGGAAACCGCAGGCTGCGCTGACCTCCTCAATCATATCCGGGAGAGGCACAGGGAAGTGATAGCACCCGGAGGTGGAGGTTTTATCCCCCTGCTTTACCAGATGCCTTTCCTTAAATTCCAGGCTGTCTTCGCCCAGGTCCTTTGCGATGTGATCCATGAACATTTCCACGGCAAAGAAGGTCTGGGGAGCGCCGAATCCCCGGTAGGCGCCGGAGGGCACGGTGTTGGTCTTTAAGGCCTTTCCGCGGACGTGAAGATTTTCAATGTCGTAGACGCCGCTGGCGCAGATGACGCCCCGCTGGAGCACCACGGCGGAGAGGGTGGTGTAGGCCCCGGCATTGAAGAGAACTTCAATGTCCATGGCGGTGACCCGCCCGTCCTTCACAGCGGCCCGGTAGGTGCAGCGGGAGGGGTGCCGCTTGGGAGTAAATTCCAGATCTTCCCTGCGGTTAAATACGCAGCGCACCGGCGCACCGGCCTTTTTCGCGGCCACCGCCACCTGGCAGCCCAGGATGGAGGGAAAGTCCTCCTTTCCGCCGAAGCCTCCGCCTGTCACATCCTGGAGGACGTGCACATCCTCCGGGCCGCAGCCTAAGGCCTGCATCAGGGCGGTGTGCACATAATAAATGCACTGGAGGGAGCCGTGGACAAACATACGGCCGTCCGGTTCCGGCTGGGCCATCATGCCCTGGGGCTCCAAGTACGTCTGATCCTGATACCCTGTAGAAAATTCCTCGGTGAAAATCTTATCCGCCTCTTCAAAGGCCTTCTCTAAATCTCCTCTCCCGTACTCATAGTCGAAAAACACGGTATCGGCTTTTCGCAAGTCAAGGACAGGCTCCAGCTCCTCGTATTCCACCCGGATACCGGCGAGGATCGCCTCCACCTGCCGGACATCCGGGCCCACGACCATGGCAATGGGTTCCCCGATGTACTCTACGGTGTCCTGGGCAAACACCGGGGTGTCATCCATGACAATATGTACTTTGTTGACTCCGGGCACATCGTCCTTATCCACGTAGAAATATCCCGGCGGGAGCTCTGGGACAGTGACGGAGAGAATCCGCGCCTTGGCGGTCTTTGCCCGGAGAAACCGGCCGGTCAGCACCCCGGCATTGGCGTAATCATCCACGTATATGGATGTTCCGGTGATTTTTGCCTCATGGTCCTTTCTCACAACGGATTTGCTGATAGGCTCCATACACATAACCTCCTTTGAAAATCCTGCCGCAGACCGGCGGTATGTATTCAGGGCAGTCTGCTGAAAAAAGAAAATTGCACAAAAATAGTCTAAAAAACTTTGATTTATAAGATAATTATACAAAATAATGGGAGAGAATTCAAATTCTTCTTGAAAAGAACTCGGAAAAACGATCCGCGAAGCATGCCTGCATACAGGAAAACATGTCATCCTCAAACTGGATCCAGGCCTCGAGAAAGGAGAGGCCCCTGGGCGTCAGGGTCGTGTTGCCGCCCCTGCTCCCGCCGTGCCTGCGCTCCACTACGGGGAATCCCATCTCGGCCTCCAGCTTATTTAACATATCCCAGGCTTTTCCGTAGGACAGAGCCATATAACCGCAGGCGCTGCGGACTGAATGGGTGTAGGAGATCAGGTATAAGAGCAGCTTCATGCGGGGATTAAAAAATACGGTTTCCCGCTGGAGGCCAAGCTGCATGGTGGGGTGGAGCAGAGTACGGTTGTGCTCGGACAGGCGTTCGCCCAGAAGGCGGCCGCTGTGGACGCTGATGGTGACGCCGGGATCGTTTGTGGGCACCAGCCGGGGATGAACACCGCAGGCCCTGACGGCGGCGCGCAGGCCGCCTGTCCCCTCATAGGACAGGATGTCCGGGAGTATGGACTGGGAGACCAGGATGGGATGGCCGCCCGCGCCTTCATAGCAGGGAATGCGCACCGCGCCCTCCTGGGCCATGAGCGTGCGGAGCGTTCCAGAGGTGAACATGGGCACATTGACCGGGGTAAAGACGATCTGCCGGCACTTATCTTTTAGATAGGAAAATCCAATTTTTGCGGAGGCGAAAAGCTCCGGCTCCTCGCAGTCATCGTTGCGCAGAAAGACAACGCCGCAGCCTGAGAGCTGGTGTTTTACCTCCTCCTCCTGGGTTCCGGTGACGATCACAATGGGGAAAATACCGGCCTGCTGGAAGGACAGGACAATGCGCTTGAGAATGGAGATGGAGCCAATCTGCAGCAGAGGAAAGGCGTCCTTCTTGCTGGCCGCGGCGATAACACCGCCGGTGGGGCTGATATTCATGAGTCTCTCGGCACCTCCTTTAAAATCTGCAGTAATCTCTCAATTTATTTATCCCAGTCCATTTCCATAATAAAGAACCAGGTCAAAGGCGAAATCCGGGCTCTGGGCGAGCATTCTTTTCAGAAGATCCGTATTGAAAGGGAGACCGGGGTCACGCAGTCCATACCGATCAGGGTGCCGCCCCTCATAAGATCCACGATATGTTCATTCCCCTCATAGTTGGTGATATAGACCTTCACGACGCCGTCGATGAGATAATACAGCCATCCCGCCGTCTGACACTGCCGCAGAAGCTCTGTTTTTTTGGCAACCTTTGAAGGCGGCGGACAGAAGGATTCAAACAGGCCCTGATAATTTCTTAATCTCATTATTAAATTACAATTTTAACAAAATATTGTCAAAAAATCAAGTCAAACATAGCCATAATTATCAAAAAATTCGATGCAGACAGACCGAAAATAGTCAATAAAGAGAAACTTCATAGATAGCCAACCTTCAAGATTGGCAATAAAATAACGATAACAGTTCAGGATGGCGGGTTCCGTTATCAAAGAACGAAGTAACGATTAACTATAAACTTATTATACGAGGAAGAGGACGGTGTGATTGCCGACGCCCGTCTGGCCGCAGGAGGCGTGGCCCCGGTGCCGGTAAGGCTTTCAGCGGTGGAGGAATACGTAAAGGGCAAAAAGATTTCCGAGGAGACAGCCGAAAGGGCCGGGGAACTGGCCTGTGAGAGGGCAGAACCTCTGGAGGAGAACGGTTATAAGATGTAGGAGTTGAAGACGCAGATCCGCAGGTCCATGGGGCTTTGAGAGCGCCAAAGAGAGAGGCGGATTTGACGGGGGATTAATTGGATATATGAGAGGATAGAGAGAAGGCCGGCGCTGCGGCTCCCTCCCGGTGACGGGAGGGAGCGGACGCCGGCCCTTTTTGTGAAATTTATGCAGAGAAATGTATCCTGGCTCTCCGGTGTATCCGCAGGATTTGTTCGGATTGTCGAAGAAGCGTTTCTCGCGCCCGCTTACATCAGCTTCCGGAACAGCTCCTTCAGATCCTCCACACAGGTATCCTTGGGATTGCCGGGGCAGCAGGCATCCGCGTAGGCGGACTCTGCGAGGAACTGCAGATCTTCCTCTTTCAGGGCCTCCAGCTTGGCGGGGATGCCCACGTCCTGGGAGCGCTTTCTCACGGCTTCAACGGCCGCTTTGCGGTATTCCTCCTGGCTCATGGCGTCAACATTCGCAACGCCCATGGCGCGGGCGATTTCCCGATATTTTTCGCCCGTGCATTCCGCATTGTACTCCATGACAATGGGCAACATCATGGCGCAGGCCACTCCGTGGGGCGTATCGTATACAGCGCCCAGGGTGTGGGCCATGGAGTGGGCGATACCTAAGCCTACATTGGAGAAGCCCATGCCTGCGATGTACTGGCCAAGGGCCATGCCGTCCCGGCCTTCCTTGGTGCCGGCAACAGCGCCGCGCAGGGAGCGGGAGATGATTTCGATGGCCTTTAAGTGGAACATGTCAGTCATTTCCCAGGCCGCCTTGGTGGTGTAGCCCTCGATGGCGTGGGTCAGGGCATCCATACCGGTGGAGGCGGTCAGCCCCTTGGGCATGGAAGCCATCATATCCGGGTCAACGATGGCGACTACAGG
>CALWBS010000013.1 GCA_944376135.1 uncultured Enterocloster sp. | reverse complement strand
CGACAAACAGCTTTTCGCCCAAGCAAGACCACTATGTCTGCTCCAATTACAAGAGCAATACAGGAACTTGTTCTGCGCATTTTATCCGGGAAGAAACGCTGAAACTGTTTGTCTTGCAGCGGATTTTTGATGTGACGGCGTTGTTCTTTGACGATGCTATGGCATTTGAGTAAGCCGCAAAAAAGCAGCACTTCCAAGAAGCCAAAAAAGAGGCCAAGAAACACAAGCGTGAAATCGCCTAAGCGGAAAAGCGTATTGCCGAACTTGACCGCATTTTCAAGCGCATCTATGAGGACGACATCAGTGGGGCAATCAGCCATGAGCGGTTCTTAAAACTCTCCGCTGATTATGAAGCGGAACAAAGCGAACTGACGACGCAAGTCAAGATATGGCGGGAAGCGGTAGACACCTTTGAACAGGATCAAGCCGACTTTGACAGCTTTGCAGCCATTGTGCGGAAATATGTGGGCATCCGGGAACTGACGCCCACCATCGTCAATGAGTTTGTAAAGAAAATCATCGTCCATGCGCCGGACAAATCCAGCGGCCACCGCAAGCAAAAGATTGAACTGGTCTGGAACTTCATTGGAGAAGTCAACCTGCAGGGCGACAATCAGGCCGTGGAACGGCAAAGAAAAGACAAGACGGCATGACCTTTCAGCCATGCCGCCCTGCGACAATTAAATTACTTCCTTATGGGCACGCGCCTTTTCAGGCAGAACCCCTGGAATCGGTTCCCTTTTCTTTTATTATTTCAGCAACAGCGCAGATGTAATAACACTCTGACCTATGCCAGCTTATACCCACAGTTCCCGCAGAACCTCATGCCGTTTGTCTTTGTGCCGCAATTGGGGCAGAAATTGGGGATCGCACCGGGCTGCGGCTGGCCCGTCCCCGGCGCGGTCTGGGCCCCGGGAACCGATGCTGCTGCTGGTCCGCCCGCTGCCTGGCTTCCGCTCTGCCACGCCGCTCCGTTTCCCGCTCCCCCTGCCATCTGGGAGACCATCTGCTGTCCCATGGCAAGACCAGCGGCCATGCCGGCCATGTCCGCAGCTGAACCGCCGCCCTTCGCAATGGCTTCCCCCAGGGCCGCCTGCTGGAACCGGCCCATATCCCCGATCATGCTCTGGGCCGCGGCCTTCTCCGCCATCTGCTGCACCTGCTCCGGATAATTGAAATTGGCAATCGTAAAGGAGGGGATGCTGATGCCGATGGTGAGCATCTCCATATCCAGATCCTCCCGGATCCCGTTCCCGATCTCCCTGGCATTCTGCTGGAGATTGAACATATCCCGCCCCTCGGCGGCAATCCATTTCATCAGAAGCTGATCCAGAGAGGAAATAATCCGTTCTTTCACATCCTCCACCGTAAACTGCTGGCGGATTCCTGCAATCTTTTCAATCAGCACATCATAGTCCGCCACTTTGCAGGTAAAAGTACCAAAAGCGCGAACCGGCATTCCCCCAGGAAGCCCCGATGCCGGGATGAGAACCGGGCTCTTGGTGCCCCATTTTACCAAAATTTCTTTCGTATTGATAAACAGGACCTCCGCCCGGATGCCGCTGTTGAAGCCGAACTTGAACCCCTTCAAGGTGGAGAGGAAGGGAATGATATCCGACTCCATCTCAAAGCTTCCCTCCTGGGTGAAAACGCCCTCCACCACACCGTTATACAGGAAAATGGCATCCTGGCCGGGCCGGATTACCAGACGGCTTCCCTTCTTGATCTCCTGGCTGCTCCATTTCCAAAAGAGCACATCGTCCCGGAATTCTCTCCACTCGATCACGTCCGCAAACTGATTTCCAAATAATCCCATCGCAATATTCCTCCAAGGCAGTTAAAAAAAGTAAAAGAACAGGAGCAAGAACGCAATCACCAGGAGCACGCACAGGGCAATCTTGAAAATACTCTTGGGATATTCCCCCTTAATCAGGCCGGTCTGTCCATTGATCAGCACATGGTAGGTCTTGTCCCGGTACTGATATGCCGTGGCGTAGACAGGCACCAGCACGTTCTTAAAGGTCTCTCCGGAAAATACCGGGTAGATCCGCACGGCGTCCACCTGGTCATACCGACCGAGCACCTCGCTCTCCGCCATTTGCGTGAGCCGTACGCGCATCTCCTGTACGGCCTGGCTGTGGGCGCTGTCCAGAGAAATGCTGAAGCATTCCGCTCCGTATCCGGATAAATACTCAGGCGAATAGGAGGCCAGCTCCTCGGTGTTGAACCGGTCCATCCCGTCAAGCAGTCCCAAATCCAGCTTGTCCGAGGCCGGAATCAGCAGATCATCAAACCGGAAGGACAGATGACCGCTCACCTCATGCCAGGTTACGTATGTCCGGGTTTTCGTCTTGCCGTCCGAATCCCGGTAGGTCTCATGGTGCACCCTGCCTCCCCTGGCCTGGTAGTCCGTCTCCGTATCCGCGTCAAAGGTCCAGTAGGGAAGATAAATTCCCTGGAGGCGGTCTCTCTGGTACAGATTTTTAAGCTCTCCCGGAGCCCAGAACCGCCCCTTGACCCAGCTGTGAAATTTGTGTCCCGCCGTCTCCTTGTCAAACCGGAAGGGAATCACACCATCTGGAATCAGGGCGTCCTCCTGCTTCTCGGACAGAACATACTTGGAGCCGCAGTAGGGGCACTCCGCGGCCGTACTGGTGGCATCCACCTCCACCTTGGCCCCGCAGCCCTGACACACCATCGTGTGGGATGTCTTTTCCTCCGCCCGGATTGTCCGGAGCGCCTCCCGGGTCATCCGGTGCTCCTTGATATTCTCCTCAATATTCTCGATTTCCACGGAATTGCCGCAGCTCGGACATTTGAGCGTTCCGCTCTCCGGGTCAAATTCCATGACGCTTCCGCAGTTTTTGCATTGGTAAAGCTTTCCCATATGTTACAGGCCCAGTTTTGCTTTTAAGGCAGCCAGCTCATCCTCAACCTCAGGGCTGGTCTGGGAAGACTCGTCGTACTTGCGCATCAGATCCTCCGCCGTGGCCTCCTTCTGATTGAGCTCCGCCATGGCCTCCGCCTCGTCCAGCATGCGGTTAGCCTTCTCCTCCATCTTGTCAAAAGCAGAGAGTGTCTCCCCGGCATTTCCAATGCTGGAGCCGAGCTGGTTCATCTTTTCCTGAGTCTTTGCCACCGCCATCTTGGCCTTGATGGCGGACCTGCGCTGCTGAAGCTCTGCCAAATCCTTCTCCAGCTTGTCGTGCATCCTGCGCATATGGTCGGAATTGCTCTGTGCCGCGGCATAAATCTGCTCCAAGGACTGGCGGCTGGCAGCCAGGGCCGTCTTCTTTTCCAGGAATACGCGGGCGTCATTTTCATTTCCTGCCCGCAGGGCCTTCTCCGCATAGCGGGTCATCTTCTCCATCTCCTGGGTGTTCTCGTCCAGATCCCGCTTGGCCTTCTTCTCCGCCGCGATAACGGCAGCCGTCTCCGCCTTTACATTTCCCAGGTCGCTCTCAATGTCCCGTATGTACTGGTCCACCATCTTGGCCGGGTCCTCCGCTTTATCCAAAAGGGCGTTGATGTTTGCTGACATGATATCCGTAAATCTCTTTAAAATGTTTGCCAATTATACACTCCTCCTTGTTATTGTGTAATAGCTATTGGTTTCCAACAGATATAGAGAAATTATATCGAAAAATCATTCATTTTGCAATCAAGTTTCTGTCTCTCTTCCCCCGGTTCCGTAGGGCCGGTCCGGGTCCAGGAGCAGGCCGCCGTGAAGCGTCGGCGCCTGGGCCGGTTTCATATAATCCCCGTACTCTTTCTTCAAACGCGCGTCATAGCCGACAGGCACGGGAATTTCCCGATTTTCAAACGGCTTATAGATGGCTCTGGAAAACCAGCTTCGCTCCCATGTATTTTTCTCCAGGTGCTGGATAAATGTCGTGCTGCATACATAAGTTCCCGGATGCCCGGCAAAAAGCTTGCATATCCTCTCATAAAACCCGCAGGCCTTCTGCATGGGAACATGAAGGAAACAGCCGATTCGATTTAAGATGCGTCCTGCCCAGGTGGCATTTTCATAGTAATCAAACCGATACCAGGTGTAGAGCAGCATCCATGTCGTGCGGACCGCCCAGGCCCACATCCAGGCCGCCGGGCGGAATGCCGGCATATTGTCCAGGGGGAAAATATCAATGAAAATCCCGCAGTTGTATCCAGCCCGACGGTCCTCCTCATTGCACCCGGTGGTCAGGCGGTTGCGTATCTGGGCGTGGCCCCGCAGATAGTTTTTCTCCGTCCGATAGGTCTGGAGAAGCAGCGGTTCTGCCAGTTCCTTCGGCGCCGCCGCGAGGAACCTGTCGTAATCCTCCCGCAGCATCACCAAATCTATGTCATCATCCCATGGGATATATCCCTTGTCACGGATGCAGCCGATCAGAGTGCCGCTGTCCGCAAAATAAGAAAGGCCGTATTTTTTGCAGATCCGCTCCACCTCGTCCAGCATGGCAAGCTGCACGGCCCAGACCTTTTTTGTCTTCTCCGTGACTGTATAGCCGCAGCGAACTTCTTCTTTATAAAAATCCTTACTCTCCATGGTTTCTCCTTTTTTGCAGCATCTCCCGGACGCTCTCCCGCAGGAATCCGTCTCCGGCGAGAAGCAGGAAGAGAAAATACGCGCATGCCCCCGCTCCCACCTGCAGGAAGGTAGACACCGGGCTAACACCAAGCATACCGCCCAGCACTCGCACCAGAATAAACATAACCGCTGCGGCAGCCAGCCGCTTTGCAGTGCACCGACTCAAAAGGCTTCGGCTGATATAGCCGCGGCACAGGTACAGATACAGGCTTGTGATAAAAAGCTCGGCGGCTACCGAGGCCCCGGCGGCTCCCGCCGCCCCGAAGCGCGGGATTGCCAGGAGATTGAGCATGCAGTTGAGCACTGCTCCGGCGATAATCACCTTTCCGCTTCGCGCCCGCTGGCCGCTGGGCGTCAAAATCAGGCTGCCCATGCAGTCGCTTAAACCCACCACCAAAACCAGGGGACTGCACACGTACAAAAGGTTTATGACCGGCTCATAGCCCTCTCCCAAAAACCAGGGCACAAAGCACGGGCCAATCCCCGCCAGTCCCGCTGCCATGGGAATTCCCAGGAGCATGACAAAATTCAGGGATGCCTCCACTCTCCGGTGAATTTCCTCCAGCCGTTCCTCCCCAAACAGATAGGACATGCGGGCGGACACCACCGCATTGTAGGAAAGAATGAGAATTTTTGCCATATTTACAAAGCCTGTGGCGTACTCATAATACCCATTCTGAGTTTTATCCTCTCCTGTAAACCATCCGAGCATAGTCTTGTCCAGAATCGTATAAACCGAGGTGGCGATGGTCGGAACAAGATACACCAGGGTCTCTTTAAAATGCCTCCGGATTTTAAGCGCCCGCCAGTCCACCCGAACCAGAAAATGCCGCAGATACCCCCACATGGACAGATTTCCCAAAAATCCCGTGGCCGCGATCAGAGCCACATACAAAAGCAGGTCCTCCCGGCTCTTGATAAACAGGAAAAGCATGAGAATTCCCGCCGCCTTGATGATGAGATTGCGCAGTACAATGAGCCCGTACTGCTCCAGTCCTCCGAAAAACCAGGAGATATCGAAAGCCACCGCCGCCAGCGTCAAAGTGAGCACTGCGTAATAGGGGCGGTACTCCTGCGAAAACCCGATGACCCCCATCCACACAGCCAGGCAGACCGCCGTGGTCATCACGCACAGGAGCTCAATCTCCCAGAAAATACGGCTCCGTTCTTTTTTATCGTCCCGGTGGCGGGCAATCTCCCGCTGACCGTAGGATGCGGTCCCCAGGGCCGCCAAAATGGCAAAATACTGAACCACCGAGTTCGTATAGCTCTGAATCCCCGTCCCTTCCGGCCCCAAAATCCTTGAAATATAGGGGGTGGTGATAAAGGGAGTGAGAAGCGTCAGCACCTGGTAAATCAGATTGTATATATAATTTTTTCTCACGCTGGGCTCTTTTTCCTCCCAGCTTTTTTTATTTTTGCGAAAAAGCATGGCCGTCTGTCCTGCCTTGTATCTATGGTTCAAACTGTTACGATTGATTCTATCACATTCCCGTCCCCTGCGCAACGGACTACCGCCCGCAAAGCCGTCCGCAAAACCCTGTCGCGGCTGTTTGACATCCCCCTGTAAATCATTTATAATCAGAGACAGTACGGCCCGTGTGGGCCGGTTTCTGTGATTATTCCCCAGCCAGGAGGAAATACCCTTGAAATTCGGAGCAATCATTGTCACCTACAACCGGAAATCTCTGTTAGAGGAGTGTCTCTCCTGTGTCCTCGGGCAAAGTCTTCCCTTTTTTCAAATCTGTGTGGTTGACAACTGCAGTACGGACGGAACCGCAGCCTATCTGGATCAGCTTGCCGCACAGCTGTCCGCTAAAGATGCCTGCCCGCTGCCCGCATCAAATGCTCCGGCAGCCGGATATACCCGTCCCGAGGGCGGATTTCTGGTTTTTCATCTTCCGGAAAACCGGGGCGGCGCCGGAGGATTTGCATTTGGACTTGGGAAAATGGCGGAGAGCTCCTGCGACTGGGTCCTTATCATTGATGACGACGCGATGATCGGCCGAAGCTACATGGAGCGGATTTACGCTGCAATCCGAAAGAATGATTTTCTAGCCTACTCCGGCACGGTAAAGACAGAGGGCCGCATTGATGGCAGCCATCGGCGCAGAATCGCAAATCCCCTCCTCATGACCTACCGGCCCGTCCCGGAAGAAGCCTATGAGCAAAAAGCATTTGTCTACGATATCAGCACCTTCTGCGGCCTGGTGGTAAAGACTTCTCTGATTCGGGAAATCGGCCTCCCGAGGGAGGAGTATTTTATCTGGTTTGACGACACGGAATACTGCCTGCGCTTTCACAAGCGCTCCGCCATCCTTAACGTAAACCAGGCGGTTTTGGACCACCGGACAGCGGCCCCCGGAGCCGCTCCCCCCATAAGTTGGAAACATTTTTACGGCTTCCGCAATTCTATTGACATCGGCAGAACCTACTCCCTGTGTCCCCCGCTCTATCTGGGCTACATTTTCCTGAACCATCAGGCTCATATCGCTGTAGACCGCCTGTGTCTGGCGTTCCGGAGGGAGGACGAGAAACAAAAGAAGCTCCGCCGCTACCGGATACAGGTATACCGGGATGTGCTGGCCGGACGCAGAGAAAAGCCTCATGGCAGAGACGAACGGTATCTGCCGGGCACCGGGCCCAATTAGCGGACCGGCTGCACGGCAAATCGATACTTTGATGCGCGAAGCGCACCCGCCCCGAAGGGGCATGGATTACGGTATGCCCTTTAGGGTATGAAAATACAGGCCGCGTGACGGCGGCAGAATGGAGAACAGAATGCAGGCAATCATTTTAGCGGCAGGCATGGGAAAACGCTTAAAACAGCTTACCCAGAACAACACAAAATGTATGGTAAAGGTCAACGGGGTGCCCCTGATCAACAGAGCGCTGGG
>CALWBS010000012.1 GCA_944376135.1 uncultured Enterocloster sp. | reverse complement strand
CCGCTGTTTGACCCGCTCCATGCCGTACAGCTCCTCGTCCAGAATCCGGCGGGCCTCCTCGGGGTCAACAGCAGGAAAATAGCTGCCCTTCCACTGGATATTCAGCATGATGGAAAGGGCGCGCTGGGCATGGCGCCGTTCCTCCTGGGACACCTCGTGGGAATGGGCGACCGCCAGATTCCTTCTGGCCCAGAGGCGTATATTGTCCGGCAGCGTGCGGCCGGCGCAGGTGATAAAATCCGTGATGCTCTGGATGCTGGTAATCCGCATGCTGTCGCCGCTCTCATCCTCCTCCTCGGCCGGGAGTTCCCTGGCAGGAGCGTCGCTGGAGAGAAGGCGTTCAATCATAAACTGGAGAAAGCCGTCCGCGGCGGAGAGCTTTGCGCCCCCGCCAAAGGCGGTTTCTCTGATTTTATATACCGCGTAGGCATCCCCGCAGCCAGCCCCGGAAAGGCGCACGTTTATGTGATTCTCTCCCAGCCATTTTAAAAGGCTGACGAACCGGGCGTCAATCTTTAAAATATCCGCGCAGAACAAGCCGCTCTCATCCTTAAACTCAAAGGAGGTCCGCCTGCTGGGATTTGTGAAAACGCCGCCCGAATGGTGCTTCAGCCTTCCGGCAGTATTTTCGAGCACCAGAATCGGATGCTCGGGGGAAGCTTGCGACGCATTGGAATAAAAAATTTCGTAGGTGCATTCCGGATCCTTCGGAGTCTTAGGTGTGTCTTTAAAATCAAAAACCGGCATAGTATCCTCCCTGTAAAACAGTATAGATATAGTATAGCGGATTGCGGCGGGAATGGCAATGCACAGCGTCAGCATTCTGTGGATTTCGGCCGAAATAGAACAGGCTGAGAAAACGATATCTGGAAAAATGAATAAAGATATTTGAGAATTCGCGATAAAACGGAAAAAAAACTTGAAAAAAGACAGGCATTTATGTATATTAGGAAGCATGAGCCACAATGATGAAAAAACGATATCTCAGGAGGACGGGGATGAAATATGCATTTGATGCGTGCATAGAGCGCAGGGGAACCGGAAGTACAAAATGGGATAATCTCGGAATGAGGGTATCCAACACGCATGCGCTTCCTATGTGGGTTGCCGACAGTGATTTCGCCTGTCCGGAGCCTGTAGTGAAGGCGGTTCAGGACAGGGCAGCGCATCCAATTTACGGGTATGCCTTTGTGCCCCGAAGATTCGGGGAGGTCACGGCCGGATGGATGCGCCGCCGCCATGGCTGGGAGGCTGACCCGGAATGGGTGATCTTTTCGCCGGGAGTAGTTCCTGCCCTGAGCATGGCTGTTCTGGCATTCACCGAGCCGGGAGATGAAGTGATTATCCAGCGGCCCGTCTACCATCCTTTTACCAACGTGGTAAAGGAAAACGGACGCCTGGTCAGCTCCAACTCCCTTAAGCTGGAGGACGGCCGGTATGAGATTGATTTTGAGGATCTGGAGAAAAGGGCGGCATCGCCCCGGGCAAAGCTGATGTTTCTGTGCAGTCCGCACAATCCCACCGGGCGCGTATTTTCCGAAGAAGAGCTTCTGCGAATCGGGGATATCTGTGAAAAATACGGAGTTCTCCTTGTCAGCGATGAAATTCACGGAGACATTATTTTTGGAGGGCGCCGGCATGTGCCGGCAGGCAGCCTGGACCGTCCGTGGGCGGCAAAAACGATCACGTGCGTATCTCCCAGCAAGACGTTCAACATCGCAGGTCTGGAAGCGGCGGCGGTTATCGTGCGGGATGAGGCGGTGCGCGGCGCGCTTCGGGCTAAGCTTCAGGCAATGCATATCGATGTTCCCAACGCATTTGCCATGGCCGGATACTGCGCGGCATATACGGAGTGCGAGGATTATCTGGAACAGGAGCTGGCGTATCTCCGGGGAAATATTCGTTTTGTCGCAGATACGTTCCGCCAGTCCATGCCCAAGCTGCATCTGGTGGAGCCGGAGGGAACGTATCTGCTCTGGATCGACTGCCGGGAAATGGGGCTCACCGCAAAGGAGACGGAGGACTTCTTTGTGGAGGAGGCAGCCGTTGCAATCAATCCGGGGAATCTCTTCGGAGAAGAAGGCGCCGGTTTTGTCCGGCTGAATATCGCCTGTCCGATGGATACGGTGAAGAAAGCGATGGCCCAGATACAAACAGCATACAATCGTAAGGAGGTAACGCAATGAAAAAAAGAAGTTTGGCATTGATAGCCGGTTTGCTGGCGCTGAGTCTGACGGCGTGCGGCGGAGGCGAAAGCTCGAGCGCATCGTCGCAGGCTGCGGGACAGGAGCAGAGCGCTGAGCAGACGGAGGGAGCGGCCGCGTCCACGGGCACGGCGACCCATGACACGCTCACCATCGCTCTTCCCGTAGAGCCGGCGACACTGGATCCGTTTGAGCATTCCAATCAGAACGGCTTTATCTGTACGACACTGATCACGGAACCCTTAATAAAGAAAACGGATGACGGAGAGCTGATTCCGTGGTTGGCGACATCCTGGGAGTATACGGATGATTTGACGTTAAATATAAAAATACGTAACGACGTGACGTTTCACGACGGCAGCGCGATGACAGCTGAGGATGTACGTTTTACCCTGTGCAAGTTGGCGGAGAGCTCCTTCCACAAAACGCTTTACGGATGTATTGATGTAGAAAACACAAAAGCGGTAGATGACACTACGGTGGAGGTAAAGCTTCTGTTCCCCTACGCGCCGCTTCTGGAAGCGCTCACTCTGCCTAGGGCGGGAATTGTCAGCGAGGTGATCTACAACGAGATGGGACCGGAGGAATTTGCCCGTCATCCTGTCGGAACAGGGCCCATGCAGTTTAAAGAGTGGGTGACCGGCGACAGAATTGAATTTACGTCCTATGAAGGGTACTGGGGAGAGCCGCTGGCTTTTAATAATTTTGTGGCCCGCGTGATTGTGGAGGCATCCTCAAGAACCATTGAGCTGGAGACCGGAGGCGTGGATGTGGCTTTTGAGCTGGCACCTGCGGACTGGGATCGGATTGCGGAAAATCCGGAAACACAGCTGATCAGCGGAAATACAAGAGGCATATCCTACCTGTGCCTGAACAATTCCCTTGACCCGATCAAGGGCAACTTGAAGCTTCGGCAGGCAATGGCCTATGGCTTGGACATGAACAGCCTGGTGCAGGCGGTATGGCAGGGCACCGCAGATGTGGCGACCAGCTTCTACGCGGAGAATATCCTCGGCCATAAGGTGGAAGGACCTTTGGAGTACAATCCGGAAAAGGCGAAGGAACTGCTTGCAGAGGCCGGATATCCGAATGGCCTGGAAGTGACGTACATGACATATGAAAGTGCTATCAATCAGGCATTTGCGGAGGTTCTGCAGAACATGTGGGGACAGATCGGAATCACAGTCAACCTGGAATTTTTGGATCTGGCCACCTTTACGGAGAGAAATAATGCAGGTGAGATCACCATGGCGCTGATGACGAACACAGCCGCTTTGGACGATCCGGACGCCGCTCTGATTGCCTGGCCCAGCCACAGAACTATTTCCCTGCGCCACGGAGATTCCCATATTGATGAACTTCTGGAGAAAGGGAAGGCCACGTACGATGAGGAGGAGCGCGTTGCCATTTATCAGGAGCTGCAGGACTATCTGTGGGAGAACCTGTATACGATCCCGGTTGCTTATCCTAAAGGGGCATACGGAGCAGGAGCTGACGTTGCCAATCTTCCTTTTTATCCGGATGTAACTCCGGATCTGACCAGAATTCAGTTTACGGAATAGACAGAACAAGGAGAAATATCTATGCTGCGGTATGTTGTCAAACGTATTTTGGTTACAATTCCGGTTCTGATCGGCGTGACGTTCATTATTTTCACGATGATGTACTTCACGCCGGGCGATCCGGCGCGTATGATACTGGGCGATACGGCTACGGAGGTGGAGGTGGAGGCGCTGCGCGATGAGATGGGATTAAACGATCCGTTTCTCGTGCGGTACGGCGATTATATGTGGGATCTGTGCCACGGGGATCTGGGAAATTCCTACGTGACAGGCCTTCCTGTGACGGAGGAGATCATGGCGCGGCTTCCCATAACCGTGCGTCTGGCTGTGTTCAGCTGTGCGTTCAGTGTGCTTATAGGGGTGCCGGTAGGGATTATATCGGCTATCCGGCAATACTCCTTTCTGGATAATTTTACAATGATTTTAGCGCTGCTGGGAATTACCATTCCCAGCTTTTGGCTGGCAATGATGCTTGTGATGATATTCAGCGTAAATCTGGGATGGCTGCCTGCCTCCGGCCTCTATGGGTGGAAGTATTACGTCCTCCCGGTAATCAGCATCAGCGCGGTTTCGATTGCGACCTTTACCCGTATGACGCGATCCAGCATGCTGGAGGTGATCCGCCAGGATTACATCCGGACGGCCAGGGCAAAGGGACAGACCGAGGCAAAGATTGTGTGGCGGCATGCCCTGAAAAATGCGCTGATCCCGATTATTACGGTAATCGGAATCCAATTTGCCTCCGGACTTTCCGGAGCCGTGGTGAATGAACAGATTTTTGCGATCCCCGGCCTGGGAAAAATGATGGTTGATGCCATAAAGGCGAGAAATTATCCGGTGGTACAGGGAGGCGTTCTGCTGATTGCAGTCATGTTCAGTATACTGAATCTGGTGATCGATCTGCTCTATGCCTTTGTGGACCCGCGGATTAAGAGCCAGTATTCCCGCGGAAAGCGCAGGATGAAGCAGGCGAAGCAGACAGCGGAAGGTACACGGTAGGGAGGTGCGGTTGATGGAAAAAGAGACTGCCGGGCAGCGGAAAAATAACAGAAAAAACAGTCAGTGGAAGGATGTCTGGCGCCGGCTGAAAAAGAACCGTCTGGCAATGTTCGGACTGTTTGTCCTGGTGCTTTTGGTTCTGGTGGCGATTTTCGCGGATGTGATAGCACCTTACGGATATGATGAGCAGAATTATTCAGAGATGTTCCAGTTTCCAAGCTGGAGACATCCCATGGGAACCGACAATTTCGGGCGGGATATATTCAGCCGTATTATCTACGGCGCGCGGATTTCCCTGCAGATCGGATTTATCTCCCTGACAGGAAGCGCAGTGGTTGGAAGTATTCTGGGGGCATGCGCCGGATATTACGGCGGTGTGGCGGATACGGTGATTATGCGGTGCGCGGACATTCTTATGTCGATTCCGCGTACGGTTTTGGCGATCGCGATCGCTACGACACTGGGACCGGGCCTCACCAACGCGATGATCGCGGTGGCGATCAGTTCCATCCCCAATTTTGCCCGCGTCGTCCGCGCATCCACCCTGACCGTGAAGGACCAGGAATACATCGAGGCGGCCAGGGCGATCGGAGCCTCGGATGCCCGGATCATCGCGAGATATATTTTCCCAAATGTCCTGGCGCCGATTATTGTGCAGGCGACTCTGGGAGTCGGAACGGCGATTATCCTGGCGGCATCCTTAAGTTTTCTGGGACTGGGAATTGAGCCGCCCACCCCTGAGTGGGGTTCCATGCTCTCGAGTGCGCGCAGCTATATGCGCGACTACTGGTATATGGTGACCTTCCCGGGACTTGCGATCATGGTTACGGTGCTTGCGCTCAACCTGTTTGGAGACGGGCTGCGCGATGCTCTGGATCCGAAACTGAAGAAATAAGAGGGAGTAATATTGATGGGAGACGAGAAAAAAGAACCTTTGCTTTCCGTGCGGGATCTGGTGATCCACTATATCACAGATGAGGGAACGGTCCGCGCGGTGAACGGAATCAGCTTCGATCTCCGGGAAGGAGAGACGATGGGGCTGGTGGGAGAGACCGGCGCGGGGAAAACCACTACGGCGCTGGGGCTGATGCAGCTTGTGCCGGACCCGCCGGGGAAGGTTGTGTCCGGGGAAATCATATTCCAGGGAAAAAATCTTTTGGATATGAATAAGGCAGAAAAAAGGCAGTACCGCGGACGCGATATTTCCATGATTTTCCAGGACCCCATGACTGCGCTTAATCCAGTGATGACGGTGGGCGAGCAGATTGCCGAGGTGATCCGCATCCATGAAAAAGTAGGCGTGGAGGAGGCGGACAAACGAGCGGCCGCCATGCTGGAAACCGTCGGAATCCCTGCGGAGCGCGCGGACGAATACCCGCACCAGTTTTCCGGCGGCATGAAGCAGCGGGTGGTGATTGCCATTGCTCTGGCGTGCAATCCCCACATGCTGATTGCGGACGAACCCACTACGGCGCTGGACGTGACGATCCAGGCGCAGGTTCTGCGGCTGATGAAAGAGCTGCAGGAGAAATATCAGACGGCTATGCTGTTAATCACGCATGATCTGGGCGTGGTGGCGGAGATCTGCGATAAGGTGGCAATCATGTATGCGGGTCAGATCGTGGAGAGCGGATCGTTGGAAGAAATTTTCGATCATACCTGTCATCCGTATACAAAGGGCTTGTTCGGATCTCTGCCCAGCCTGTCGATAAAGGTGGACCGGTTAAAGCCGATCCACGGACTGATGCCGGACCCCACGGATCTTCCGCCGGGATGTCCCTTTGCGCCGCGGTGTTCTTTCTGTAAAAAAGAGTGCGAAGCGGGGCTTCCGGACAGTGTGGAGGTGGCACCGGGACATTTTGTGCGGTGTATCCTGTACGGGACAGAGAAGAAAGGCTAGAGAAAGGGGAGAAGAGCATGTCCAGCTTACTTGAAGTCCGGAATTTGAAAAAATATTTTAAGACACCCCGCGGAATGCTGCATGCGGTCGATGACGTGAGCTTTTCCATTGAGGCAAAGCATACTCTTGGGGTAGTAGGCGAATCCGGGTGCGGAAAATCGACCCTGGGGCGCGTGCTGATCCGGCTATTGGACGCAACGGAGGGAAGCATACTGTTTGACGGGAAGGATATCACACAGATTCGTCAGACGAAAAAGCTGCGCCGGAAGATGCAGATCATTTTCCAGGATCCTTTTGCATCGCTGAATCCGAGAATGTCCGTGAGCGAGATCATTGCTGAGCCGTTAATCATTCACGGAATCTGTCATGGACGGGATGCGGTTCAGAAACGGGTGGAAGAGCTGATGGAGACCGTAGGCCTGGCGAACCGGTTTTTGAATTCGTATCCCCATGAACTGGACGGAGGGCGCAGGCAGCGAATCGGAATCGCGCGTGCCCTGGCCCTGGAGCCCCAGTTTATCGTGTGCGATGAGCCGGTGAGCGCCCTGGATGTCTCCATTCAGGCGCAGATACTCAACCTCCTGCAGGATCTGCAGAGGGACAAGGGATTTACGTATCTGTTTATTACCCACGATCTGAGTGTGGTAAAGCACATTTCCAACGATATCATGGTGATGTATCTGGGAATGGTTGTAGAAAAATGTGAATCGGACGAACTGTTTGAGAATACGCTGCATCCCTATACAAAAGCGCTTTTGGCGGCTATCCCGGAGCCCACGATTCACAGAACCAGGAATCATGACGTCCTGCACGGGGAAATCACCAGTCCCATTGACCCGAAACCGGGCTGCCGTTTTGCGGCCCGCTGTCCCTACGCAAAGGAGCTGTGCCATCAGGAGACGCCGAAGCTTCAGGAATTTCTGCCGGGACATCAGGTGGCGTGTCATTATGTAGCTGAGATCAATTCTTGAGAAGGTGCAGCGTCGCAAAAAGGAGAGACTATGGAGCGCCATTATACATGTGAGGTTGCGGTTGTCGGCGGAGGTGCGGCGGGAATCGGCGCTGCTGTCGGTGCGAAGCAGGCGGGAGCGGATACGCTTCTGATCGAGCGGAATCCCTATTTAGGAGGGATCGGCACCCATGGCAGCGTCGGCTCGTTCTGCGGATTTTACAGCAGCGAGGCGGAGCCGAAAAAGATTGTGGGCGGAGCCGGACAGATGGTTTTGGATGCGCTCGCAGAGCTGGGAGAGAGCGTTGAGCCCCTGATCACGCCGTATGGACGGGCGATCATCGCCTATGACAACGAAGCGCTGAAATGCGCGCTCGACCAGGTGATTCTTGACAGCGGGGTGCATCTGCTTCTGGAGGCGAGGGCTGTCAGCGCACAGGCGAAGCAGGGAAGGCTCATGCAGATCGTCTGCGCGGACGATGAGGGAATGTTTACCGTATCCGCAAAGGCCTTTGTGGACGCGACGGGAGACGGGGCTGTCGCGCATCTGGCAGGCCATTCCACCGTATTCGGGGATGCGTCGGGAAATGTGCAGATGGCCACCCTTGAGATGTATATGGGAGGGGTTGCGCGAACCCTCACGGTCACGGCGGACGATGTGGAGAGAGCCCTTGTTAAGGCGCGGGAAAAGGGGTACGGCCCCATGACAAAGATGCGGGCTCCGGTGTGGAAGGCCCCGCACGGCGATGTGGTGTCCCTGACGCTCCCAAACTATGATCTGCATGCTTTGGACGCGGAAAGCCTGACGCGGGCGGCCTGTGAGACGCGCAGGCTTGCCAGGACGTATGCGAGAGCCCTCCGGGATTTTTTGCCGGGGATGGAAAACAGCTACTTGCTCTGGACCGGCCCTCGAATCGGGATCCGTGAGTCGAGGCGGATTGTGTGCAGACGCCTGTTTACGGCGGGGGATGCGGCAGAGGATGCGGCAGGCGGCGAATCCATCGGCCTTGCCGGGTGGCCGATTGAGATGCATGACCGTCTGGATTATGAATCTACCAACCGCGATTTGGAGGGAAGGCCGTACTACGGGCTTCCTCTGAACTGCCTGCGGGCGGCGGAGCTTTCCAATCTCTGGTGCGCCGGGCGGGATATCTATGTGGATCATGAGCTTTTGGCCTCAGCCCGGGTGATGGGCACGGGATTTGTGACAGGGCAGGCGGCGGGGACCGCCGCTGCGCTGACCGGAGACCGGGAGGCCTGCGATATTTTAAAAATTCAGAAGGAGCTTTTAAGACAGGGGGCAATATTGTGAAGAGAGAGGATTATTTATATTGTCTGGCGGATTATTTTGTCCGCTGCGGCGCGGACGATTTGGGCGAGGAGGTATCGCGCCAGGTGGAGCGGTGCCTGCTGGATTATCTGGGATGTGCGGTCTTCGCCGCGGCTTACGACTGCAGCCCGGAGTGCACGGATCTGATCTATTCTATGGGACCGGGCAGCCGGAAGTCCAGCGTGTGGGGACGGACGGAGAAGTTGGCGCCGGCCCTGGCGGCCTGCGCCAATGCGGCGCGCGTTTCCAGCATAGAGCTGGATGACTGTTCCGGAATCGGCGCGTCGGTTCATCCCGGCGTGTATGTGATGTCCTCGTCGCTGGCATTGTGGGAGGCCTGTGAAGGGAAGGAGGCGGATTTTATCCGCGCTGCGGCGTTCGGATATGACGTGTGCATGCGGATGGGACTTCTCGCGACGGAGCGGGTCCGGGAGCTGGGGCTTCACGGACCCGGACTGGTCGGCGGCATGGCTGCCGCGGCTTCGGCCAGCATCCTTCTTGGGCTGGACACGGAGCAGACCTGCAGCGCTCTGCGCATGGCATCCTCCCTGCTTCCCCTTTGCCCCTTCTCCGCATTTATGGAGGGCGCATCGGTGAAGGACTTATACGGCGGCTGGGGCGTGATGCTCGGTCTCCTTGCGGCGGAGGCCGCAAAAAAGGGTATGACGGGTCCTGTGCATGTGATCGAGGGGGCAAAGAGTCTGGCATGCATATTTGCGGGAGACCGCGGGATTGATGTGGAGCCCGGCACGCATTTTTATATAAATGACGTCTCCTTCAAGCAATTTTCCGCCTGTCATTCAGTACACCCGGCGATGACTGCTGTGCAGAGGCTGCTTGAGGAGCATCCGCTGGTGCCGGAAGAAATCAAGGAGGTAACCGTAGCGACCTATCCCTATTCTTACGCGCTCAATGAAGGCGTGCATGAGCCGCTCAACGCCTCCTCGGCAAGACTTTCTCTGCCTTTTACCGTGGCGGTCGCCCTGATTGAAGGACATTTAAGCCCTCTTGCGTTTCTGCCGGACGGGCTTTCAAATCCGCGTTATCTTGCCTTGAGCAGGAAAGTGCGCGTGGAAAAAAATGAGGCGTACGGGGATGGGCCCTTTGGGATCCGGGGAACCCGCCTGACTGTGACGATGCGGGACGGAAGCGTTTATGAAAAGGAGGTTCTTGCCCCCAACTGGGAGAAGGCGCCGGACAATGAAGCCCTTTTGGAGAAATTCCGCTCTCTTTCCAAGCCATATCTGGATGGAGAATCCCTCGGGCAGCTTGAGACGTTTGCCATGAACACGGGAAGCAGGGATATTCGGATGCTGACGGAGGCCATGGGCCATATCCGCAGAGCCGCGCCCGCAAGGTAGTCTTCGCCTGATAAGGAGTCTGCATGCAGAAAATTACGATTTCAGAGGTGGCACGCCAGGCCGGCGTCTCGGTTTCAACCGTGTCACGGGTAATTAATGGAAATAATTCAGTTGATCCTATCCTGCGCCAGCGGGTCATGGATACGGTGGAGGAATTGGACTATATTCCCAACGCAAATGCGCGCAGCACCCGCGCGGGCAGCAGCCGTGCGGTCAGCGTCATTGTCCCCACCGTGCAGATTGCCGTATTTGCCAGTATCCTCCAGGGGGCGATGGACACTGCGGCAAAAAACAATCTGCACATAAATGTATTTTCAAGTCAGGGAGATGAAGAGCGGGATCTGCGGTGTCTGCGGGAAATTCTTGCGTCAAATCCCAGCGGATTGATTTACTGCCCGATCAACCGGGAAGGAGAGAGCGATCTGGAGGCGGTTCGTGCTCTGAAGATTCCGGCTGTAATCGCCATGCGGCGGAGCGTGGTGCCGGGGATTCCTCATATCTATATGGACGACAGGGGCGGGGCCTACCGAGCGACAAAATATCTCCTGCAGCAGGGACACCGCCGGATCGCCTTTTTCGCCGGTTTTTGGGAAAATCCGGCAGACAGTCCGGAGGATATTTTGCGTCTCGCGGATACGGAGCTGTGCGGGGCGTTTTCCTCCCTGGAGCGCCTGTGCGGATACCGCAGGGCTCTGGCGGAATTTGGAATGGAGTTTGACAGGAATCTGTTCGCCTTGACACGGTTTGATTATCAGAGCGGATATGACACGATGAAAAAATTTCTCTCGGAGCTGATTGATTTTGACGCCGTGATCTGCGGAAATGATCTGGTGGCGACAGGGGTTCTGCAGGTGCTCCAGGAGCAGAGGATCCAGGTTCCCGAACGGGTTTCTCTGGTTGGGTTTGATGACAGTTATCTTGCGCGGATATCGTATCCAAAGCTGACCAGTGTCCGTCAATGCCCTTACGAAATTGGAAAGAAATCCGTGGAGGCAATTGTAGACATGCTGCAGGGAAAGCATGTGCAGAACCAGAAGCTGGAGGCGGTTTTGACGATACGCAATTCCACCGCGGCAAAGTGAGGAGATATGCCTGCATACGGCAGGGAATGGAGAGGCGAGGATGAAAGAGCAAAAGCGGGAGGAGCATTTCATCGCGGGGATGACCGGAGCGTTTCTGGGCTCCCTGGTGGGGACAGCCTGCATTGTCCTGGTGGGACAGCTTGGCTATACGACCTCGTTCTGCGGCGTCGTCATGGCGGTCTGTGCGCTGCGGGGCTACAAGTGGTTTGGAGGGATTTTGAGCAGGAAGGGAATCCTGTGGTCCTTCTGTCTGATTCTTGTCATGACCTATATGGCCAATAAGCTTCGGTACGCCATCTTGACGTCGGAGACCGGGGAAATGGGGATTTTCGCCGCATTCCGCGCCATGGATACACTTCTGGAGGAGGGATACTGGGAACCGGAGGTCTACTGGGGAGACCTGGCGCTTTTATATCTCTTTACCCTGCTGGGGGCTGTACCCAGCTTGTTTGCCGTATACGGTCAGGAAAGGGCTGCGGCTCGGGCTGCAGACAGCCGCGGCTGCACGCGGGCTCAGGGATATGTACAGGCACCCGGATATGCGCAGACACAGGGATATGTGCAGGCTTACGGGCGGGAGGCAGTGGAGCCGACCAAGTATTATCCCGCTGCACGGGGATGGATGCGGCGGCTGCGCATCAGCCTGTTTGTTCCCCCGCTGCTGCTCTGTGCCCTGGTCTGCGGCCTGGCGCTGGTGCGGCCGCTGGCTCCCGAGCAGCTTCGGCCGCCGCTTTTGGGCGGAGTGATTGGAATATTCGCGGCGCTGCTCCTTTTGATGCTGGCTGTCCTTCTTCTGCAGGCCCCTTGCTTCGCATACCGGTGGATTTTTGTCAGGAGAAGCGGAAAGCTGTGGCGGGTGGATCTCGCCTGCCTCAACGCCATAGACACATACCGTTTTACCCAGGGGAGCCGGGTGAGAATGAGGATTCGGTGGGAAAAGCTGTCGGACGAGGAGAAGGGGAGGGCAAGGTCTTCCATCGAGCGGGCCATCCAGGTGCTCACCACGGAGCGCATTATGCCGGGCAGCGCGCTTGGCCGGTGCGTCCTGTGCCTGGAAAATCTGCTGCTCGACTGGGAGACGCAGTGGGCTTGGCACATCTCATATGAAGCGGAAGGGGATAGAAGGGACGCAGGCTCTTCCTCCCCGTGGAGAAAGCGGATGACCATTGCCAAGGCATATCCCGGTTTTGCCCCCGCCGCAGGGATGGAGCCGACGAGAGGCCCCGCTCCCACGCACAGGGGATTTTTGATCATCGCTCTTTTTTTAACCGCTGTTCTGGGCGGAGCGGGCTTTTTGGCGGGAGCGTTTGCGGGGAACGGGGGATTTAAGGAGGGCATATTCTCTGCGCTTGCCTCATCAGAGAAGGCCGGAGCGCGGGAACCGGAATCGGTTCGCCCCTATGAGCAAAAGGGGGTCACGTTTCAGGTGGACAGCTGCCTTGCCAGAATGGGGGGCGGGGAATTTGCCGACCCGGACACGGGCACGGTCTACCGGATAACGGTGCGTCTGGGACAGACGAGAGAGACAGCCCTGGACGCGCTGACAGAGCCCATCGGGCAGCACCGACTGGATACCGATTTCGAAGGATTTTCCTTTGCCAATCCCGAGGCGGAGGATACCCTAAAGGAGCTGACGGCGGAGGATCAGGTGATCTACCTGCACAGTCTTCTGACTATTGATTTTTCCGACGGCAGGGCCCTCATCAATGGGATATCCCTGGCGGAAAATACCCACGGCACATTGATCCGCGTGGAGGCGGACTGTACGGAGACGGAAGATAAAGAGGCTGTCAAGCAGAGGATCCTGTATATGCTTCGGAATGTGCGGCAGACCGGTCCGACGCAGGAGAATTACCGCTCCATGTATCACCAGGGCGGAGAGATGGGATACAAGCATGTGGGCATTGCGTTTATTGTCTCCCCCTACGGCGGGGCGGAATATATGCGGATTCCCCTTCCCTACGGCGGGGAGCCAGAGTACGGGGCGGACGGGATATGGGTCCGCTCCCAGGCTCACGGCCTGCGTATCTTTGCGGAAGCGTTTTACTCCCCTGAGGGCCCCCAGGCCATTGTGGACCGGGCCTATG
>CALWBS010000011.1 GCA_944376135.1 uncultured Enterocloster sp. | reverse complement strand
CTGAGGAGCGGGGATTGTAGGAAAAAATGCTTTCTCCGTGGGCCGGGGCTTCAGCGATGGCCACGCCGGTCCGTATTTTAGCGTCAAATACCCGGGTGTTCATCTGGGCAGCCAGCTGCCCGGCCATCTCCAGAACTTCCCGGGACAGAAGCGTCCTCCGATTGTACCGGGTGAGGAGGATGCCCAGAACCTGCAGAGAAGGGTTGAAGGAGGAACGGACGGACTCAACCGTCTCCTTGAGCTGGGAAAGGCCCACTAGGCTCAGGATATCCGCAGCCATGGGTATGACCAGATAGTCCGAGGCGGTGTAGGCGTTTATGGTTAAAAGGTTCAGAGCAGGCGGCGTATCAATAACGATGTAATCATAGCGCTCGGTGAGGGGGCGGATGGCATCCCGCAGGACGGATTCGCTGCCGCTGGATTTGGAAGCCCAGCTGCTCAAGGTGATATCCGACAAGAGCAGATCGCCGGATTCTCCGGCGCATACGGCCTCTTCGGCGGAAACCGCGCCGTTTAATACATCTAAGATGGTCAGGGAATGCGTTTCCTCCGCTCCCAGACAAAAGCCCAGATTGCCCTGGGGATCCAGATCAATGCCCAATACGCTGTGTCCGGCGGAAAAAAGGCCGGAAACCAGGGCTGCCGAGGTGGTCGTTTTGCCCACACCGCCCTTTTGGTTTGAAATTGTAATTATGAAAGACAAGGAAATTACCTCCAAATGGTATGCGATTTGTGATAGACAAAATAAAAATAGATTTTCCCAGGAATCAGACTATTAATTTATTATACATTATGTCGATAAATAAGTATAGACAAAAAAATGATTTTTTCAGGACATGATTAAAAATGTAACCGTTCAGATGGTTACAATAATGCGGTACGAATCCCGCCGGAGCGCAGTCTGCGGCAGGGCATGTTTTTTGTACGCAGATTTAGGGAAAGGAGAGAGATTCCATGGCAAGTGTTTCGAGCACAAGCAGTCTGGGCAATACGGCCCTGAGGGGATTTGGAGGGATGGCTACCGGCATTGACAGGGATGCCATCATTGAGCAGATGACCCTGGGAACCACCAATAAGATAACCAAGCGGGAAAATGAAGTGACAGAGTGGGAGTGGAAGCAGGAGGCTTACCGCAGCATCACGGACAAGATTCTGAATTTGCAGGATACCTATTTCAGCTACGCGGGGACCAGCAGCTTAAAGAGCGGCTCTCTCTTTGCAAAGAGCGTGATCACTGCCCTGGGCGACACGAATTCCACCAAGTTTGTGAGCGCCACCGGAAGTTCGGACATGATTGACTATGTGTCCATTCTGGGGGTGAAACAGCTGGCGTCATCGGCCACCCAGCAGTCCAAGAGCTGGAACAGTGGGATCACGACAACCCTGGACTCTTTTGACCAGGAATTCACGGTGTCCAATCTGCGGGGAACGCAGCTGCGCTTCGGCACCTGGAATTACCAGGATAAGATTCTTGAGAACGTGCAGACCTTTGATCTTCCAACCTCCTACACGGACGACAACGGGGTGGAGCACACCATTGACTACACGGCGCAGACGCCTGAGGAAAAGCGGGTGCTGGCATCCCAGCTCAACGAGGCCTTGAAGGACTCCTCGATCAAGTTCGGGGATACGGCGATCTCGGACGCCATCCGGTTTGAATACGACGCGGACAGCGATCAGATGAAGATTGTTGACATTGATAATAAGTTTGCTGACTCGGGCTACGCAATCAGCGAAAATTCCTCAGCGCTGAAGGCTTTGGGGTACACAGGGGATGCTTCTTTGAAGGAGGGAGGCATCAGCCTGGATGAGTACAATGGACATCTGTCCAAATTCTCGGATACCGCTGTGTCGGCGATGAAGGCGTCAGATTACATGAAAGGCAAGGCGCTGACGGTCAATTTCAATGGAACGAAAAGAGAGATTGAGCTCATGACAGACGCGGATGCCAGCGCGGATTTTGATACTTGGATCAGCAATCTGCAGAGCCGCCTGGATGCCGCCTTTGGAACAGGAAATGTGAAAGTGGGAAAAGAGGATGGAAACCTGACTTTCTCCACGGTGTCGGAGACCTCCACGCTGAGTATCACCTCGGATGCGCTGGATCTTATTGAGAGCCTGGGGCTTGAGAACGGCGCCTCAAACAAGGTCAACGTGAATTCTACGCTGGATAAGGCGAATTTGGGGCTCACAAACCTGGATTCTTATATGCGGGATAACGGAAGCGGCGGGCAGGAACTGGATCTGACCATAAACGGGGTACAGATTCATGGCCTGACAGCGGACAGCACTGTGCAGGATATTATTGATAAGATTAATTCCACAGAGGGGGCAGGGGTAAAAGCTACCTATGTGGATACCCTGGGACAGTTTGTGCTTATTGCTAAAGAAACTGGACAAGGCCGCCAGATTGATCTGGGGGCGGATGACAGCCTGGCAAAATACCTCTTTGGAAATGTGGATGAGCATGGCAACGAGGTTGGGTTCACAGAGGGCAAGGACGCGATCATCTCGGTGAGCTACGGGAACAGCGTAAATGTGGAGCTGAACCGTTCCTCCAATACCTTTGATTTGGAGGGACTCTCAGTCACGGTCAGCGGCGTCTTTGGATATGACGCTGCGGGACAACTGGACACTTCAAAGGCAGTGAGTTTCTCTGCAAAGGCGGATGTGGACGCTGCGGTGGAAGCGGTGAAGAAATTCTTCGAGGATTACAATGCCATGGCCACTGAGGTAAACAGCCAGCTTACCACCCGGCATGATTCCAGCTATGGGCCCTTGACGGACGACCAGAAGAACGAGATGTCGGAGGAGTCCATCAAGAATTGGGAGGAAAAAGCCAAGCAGGGGCTTTTGAACAATGACTCTATCCTGCGGGATCTGAATACCGCCCTGGGCGGCGTTTTCCTGCAGATGCTCCAGAACGGCGTGACCAGCAAAGAGCTGGAGGAGATCGGCATCTCCTATTCCGATGATTACACCGGCGGAGGAACCTTGGTGTTTGACGAGACGGCCTTCCGCCAGGCTATGGAGAGCGACCCGGAGAAGGTTTCTAATATCTTCACCGGCGGGGGCGGCGTGTCAAAGGGGCTTGCCCAAATCATGGAGGACACTTTGACGCCCTACGCCACCCGGTATGCCACCAAGAACGGGGGTTCTTACGGCCGCCTGGTTGAGAGGGCGGGCTCTGAGAAGGTGCCGCTGTCCACCATGAACAATTATATCTATAAACAGATGCAGCAGCTCCAGGAACAGATCACGGAGCTGCGGGAACGGCTTGTCACAGAGCAAGATCGTTATATATCGCAGTTTACGGCAATGGAGACGGCGATCAGCCAGATGAATACGCAGGCTAGCTGGCTGTCTTCGCTGCAGGGGTAGAGGATGAACGGATATCAGAAATATAAAGAAAAAAGTATTTATTCTATGTCAGGGTCAGAGCTTTTAAATATGCTGTTTGCGGAAGCAGTGCGGCGGCTTAGCCTGGGGGAGCGGGCGCTGGACGAGAAGGACTACCAGTTGTTTGACGACTGTATGAGGCGCACCTCCCGGATTGTCCGCTATCTGATGGATATTTTGGACAGGAGGCAGCCAATCAGCCGGAACCTGCGGAGCATCTACAGCTATCTGATCTTTGATATCAGCCGGGTGCAGGCCGGCAGGGAGCGCAGCCGGGAGGAGATCGGCAGGATCCGCCATATCCTCTCGGAGCTGGGCGACGGCTTTGCCGAGGCGGGAAAAAAGACAAATGACATGCACATGGTGAAACAGGCGGAAATACGGGGTTAAGGATGGAACAGACAGAAAAACGGAAGCGGATCATGATTCTGCTGCAGAGAAAGTACCGCTCCCTGGAGGAAATCGAAGGGATCACCCGGCAGATGGAGGAGGCTTTATCCCGAAAGGATGAGGTGTCCTTCCGCCTGCTTTTAAAGATGCGGGCGGAGGAGATGGCCCGGGTGGACCGGGCACAGGAGGATCTCTGGCAGGCCGGAGAGACTTCGGCGGCGGATGGAATCCTCCTGAAGCGTTTCTTGGGGGATGAATTTCTGGAAAAGGAAAAAGAAGATCCGGATGAGGAGCGGATCCGGAAGCTCCGTCTGGCGACCAGAGCCCTTCTCGACCGCCTGCGGGGGGAGGATCGGCGCCTGAATCTGCGGATGGCTGGGGATAAATCCTGGTATACCGGGGAGAAGGGCGCGGGCGTCCGAAGGAGCGAGCGATGAATCAGCGATTATACGAAGGGCGCTTTCTGGTGAGCGTGGTGGGGGCTGTGATCCGCCAGGATGAATTTCATGTGAGGCACAGCCGGATGGACTGGGAGCGGGTCTACCGGCTGGCGGACAGCCACCGGGTAGCCCCGATTCTTTATCTGGGAATTTTGGGGAGTTGGGAGCCGGTCCCGGCCCGCTGGAAGGAAGCCATGTTTGGGCGGTATACAGAGGCCCTGCGCTGCAATGATGTGTTTGAAGATTCGGTGCGGGAGATTTTTTCTGCCATAGACATGAACCGGATTCCCTGTACCGTGCTGTCCAGTGGGCGGGAGAAAAAGCTCTATCCTATCCCGGAGATGGGGGGAAGCTGTATGCTGCGTCTCTTTGTACCGGAGGACTCCTATACCCTGTTAAAGGGGTTTTTGGTGGATCTGGGATATGAGACGGAGCAGAGCTTTAAAAACGCGGGGGAGCGGATGCACCGCGTATCCGGCCTCCGGGTGGAGCTGTACCGGGCTATGCCCTTTCGGCCTGCTTTCTACCGCCGGGCAGCGGCAAAACTCTTGGACTGCAGCCAGGATATGGAGGGATTTGAGTGCGTGAAGGAGCTGACAAGGGAAGGGGAATTTCTCTTCCGCATGGCTCAGGCCGCCTACCACTATGTTACGGACGAGCTCACCCTCCTGGAGATGCTGGATCTGTACTATTCCCACCGGGACTGCCGGGAGACCTTGAACCGGGAGGACATGGCCGCACGGCTTTCTGAATTCCACACGGCCGGCCTGGCGGAGAGCCTCCTCTCCATCGCCTATCTCTGGTTCGGGGGCAAGGAGGATCGGGCCTATTCCCAGACGTTTGAAGTGCCGGAAACCAGGGATGCCATGGAGGATCGGATCCTCACCCGGGGCCTGTCAAACGGTGTCCAGGGTCATCCCCAAGCGGAGGAGCTTGCCGCAGCCGCAGCTCGGGAGATCGAACAGGAGAACCGGGAGGAAGAGCGCAAGCTTCGCCGGGAAGCCCGCCAGAAGCGCTGGAGAGAGTGGAAGAAAAAGATCGCCTGGGCCTTCCCGGGCATCAGCTATATGAAATCAATTTATCCAATTTTGACCCGCATGCCTTTTCTGCTCCCGGTTTTCTGGGCGGCACGGGGAGGCCGTCTGTTGTTTGCGGGAAGGGAGGGGAAATGATTAAAGTCATCACATACGGAACTTTTGACCTGTTCCATGAGGGGCACTACCGGCTTTTGGAGCGGGCAAAGGCTCTGGGCGACTACCTGATTGTGGGCGTGACCACCGAGCATTTTGATCAGATGCGGGGCAAGATTAATGTGATGGATCCCATTGTAGATCGGATTGAGAATGTGAAGAAGACTGGGTTTGCGGACCAGATCATTGTGGAGGATCACGCAGGGCAGAAGGTAGAGGATATCCAGAAATATGACATTGATATCATGACGGTGGGATCCGACTGGGAGGGCCATTTTGATTATCTTCGGGATTACTGCAAGGTGGTCTATCTGGAGCGCACGCCCAACATTTCCTCCACCATGCTTCGCAGGCAGAAGGTTTCCATTGTGCGGATGGGGATTGTGGGTACGGGCCGGATCGCCCCCCGGTTTGTGGCGGAGGCAAATTATGTTTCCGGCATTTTTATTTCTTGCGCCTACAATCCGGTGAAGGAGAGCGCCCGGGCGTTTGCGGAGCGCATGAAGCTTGCGTGCTATACGGAGGAATATGACGAATTCCTCCAAAATATAGACGCGGTCTATATCGCCTCCCCCCATGAGACTCACAGCGAATACGCAAAGAGGGCTATTGAGAAAGGAAAGCATGTGCTCTGCGAGAAGCCCATGACCTTTACCCGCTGGGAGGCCGAGGAACTTTACCGCCTGGCCCAGGACAAGGGCGTGGTTTTGATGGAGGCCATTAAGGTGGCCTACTGTCCGGGATTTCAGCAGCTTCTGGCCGTGGCTAGGAGCGGGAAAATCGGTGAGATCCGGGATGTGGAGGCCTGCTTTTCGCGGATTGCCGATGAAAACTCCCGGGAGAGGACGGACAAGGTGTACGGGGGCGGATTTCTGGAGTATGGGAGCTATCCCCTGGTGCCTATTATCAAGCTTTTGGGCCTGGAATACGAAGATCTGCGTATCGACAGTATTTTGGATGCCTATGGGATGGATCTCTATACCAAGATACAGTTCCGCTATCCGGAGGGGCTGGCCACGGCCAAGATGGGGGTGGGGGTCAAGTCTGAAGGCCAGCTTGTGATCGCGGGCACCAAGGGCTATATATTGGCTCCTTCCCCCTGGTGGCTCACCAAGGGGTTTGAGGTGCGCTATGAGGATCCCAACAAGATCGACCGGTATGAGCCGGCTTTTATGGGGGACGGGCTGCGCTACGAGATTGCGGAATTTGTGGCTGAGATCAACGGCACATCGGAGAAAAAAAGCAAGTTAAGTCCGGAGGAATCCATCGCCATGGCGGAGATTGTGGAGCGGTTTATGGAGCAGCGGAGAGAGCGGGGGATCAGGGTATGATAAAAGCGGTTTCCTGTCATCCCGGGTGCCCGGCGCAGGCTGCAAAAAAGGCCGGATTTGAGGGAGTGGAGCTGACGATCCTACAGGACGGCAGTCTGGAGGCCCA
>CALWBS010000010.1 GCA_944376135.1 uncultured Enterocloster sp. | reverse complement strand
AATTCCTAAATTCTGGAAATTCTTTGCCAGCTCCGGTGCGAGGTATCCGCCGCCGCTGATGATCCGGTGCAGGCGGGGGCCAAGAACCGCTTTCTTGATTTCCTGAATAGACCGGTCCGGCTGCTGTTTTGCCATGACGGCAATCCGGCTGTACAGAGCCTTGGCGATCATGGGCACGGCACGGAAGGCTGTGGGCGCAAAGAGGAGCAGATGGTCCGCCAGCTTGGAAAGGCTTTGGTTCAAGCAGACGGTATATCCGTAGCGCAGGGGCAGGAGGATGTCGCCGTTGATGCAGAATACGTGGTGGATGGGAAGCACATTGAGATAGATTTCCCCGCTCACATCCCCGGTTTCCGTAGTGCAGAAGACGTTGTCGATTAAGTTGCCGTGGGAGAGCATAACGCCCTTGCCCTTTCCCGTGGTTCCGGAGGTAAAGAGGATCATAGCCAAGTCATTTGGTCCGGCCTGGGGCTGTACGGTTTGTCTCATGTATTCTTTTAACAGATTGTCCGAGCAGAGAACATGGCGTCCGTGCTGAAGGGAAATGCAGGAGAAAAGCCCGGGACAGCGCTCTTTTGCGCCCTCGGCCAGGGCTCTGTGCTCCCAGTCGTAGAACAGTACATCCACATCCGACCGCTGCAGGCAGTCGCAGAGGGTTTCCAGGCTGACCTGGATATCCAGGGGAACCGAGACGCTTCCCGCGCACATGACGCCCAGCAAAACCGCAAGATAATGATTGCTGCTGCCGCCTAAGAGGGCTGCATGGATTTTGCGTCCCAGCCGTGCTTCCTGGGCGCGGGTCCAGGAGGCGATAGCTGCGCACTGGGCGGAAAATTCCTTGAAAGAGACTTCTCGGATGACATCGTTGTCCTCCCATCGGAGAAAGATTTTATCTCCATGGAGGGCGCCCGCATTCGCGGTTAGGTCATAGATGGTTTTCGTATTGTCTCTGGTGATCATTTTGACTGTTCCTCCTCACTTTTCGTGGGGCCCGTGTGTCAGCAGGACACCGCAGAAAGCCCCCTTAGTATGTATCATACCACAGCCTGAGGCGGGGGACAATCATTTCAAAGTATTCGTTGACAAGGAAAGTGAGACAAACGTATAATAACCAAGTAAAAGCGAAAGAGGAGAGGGGCTGAGACAGTCCCTTGAGAAAGAGGATGCAGCCATGAATTTCGAAAACATGTTTATCATGCAGGGAATGTTGTTTCTCCTGCTTTTTGTGGGGCTTCTGCTCAAAAAGGCAGGGATTGTCACGGATACGAACAAAGGACTATTATCCAGCCTGGTGGTGAATGTGACCCTTCCGAGCAGCATTATCAAGTCCTTTGAGATGGAATTTGACATGGAAATTTTAAAGAGCTGTCTGGCGATTTTTATTGTGGCGCTGGCAATTCAGGCGGGAGCCTACTTGTTAAGTCTGATCTTGTATCCAAATATTGAGTCCCGCCACAAGAAAGTACTTCAGTACGCAACCATCTGCTCCAATGCGGGGATTTTGGGAAATCCCATTGCGGAGGGCATTTACGGCTCGCTTGGCCTGCTATATGCTTCGATTTACCTGATTCCCCAGAGGATATTTATGTGGTCTTTAGGGCTCACCTATTTTACCGAATGCCCGGACAGAAAGACGCTGGTAAAGCGGGTCGCAACCCATCCCTGCATCATAGCGGCGGTAATCGGATTGGCCCTGATGATCAGCCAGAAGCAGCTGCCGGCGGTACTCAATGAAACCGTACTTTCCCTGGCGAATGCCAATACCGCAGTGTCTATGCTCTTTATCGGCAGCGTGCTGGCCGGCGTACCTTTCAAGAGTCTGTGGAACAAGCTGACAGCCTATTACGCGGCTATCCGTCTGGTGTTCATTCCCTTCCTGGTATGGGCGGGGTGCAGCGCCTTTCATCTGGACGGCACGGTTCTGGGCGTGTCTGTGGTACTGGCGGGCATGCCGGCGGCCAGCGTCACGGCAATCCTGGCGGACCGCTACAACTGCGACGCGGTTTTTTCTGCCAAATGCGTGGTGAGCACTACGCTGCTCTCCATGGTAACGGTGCCGCTGTGGTGCATTTTTCTGGGATAAATTCTGTTTGATACTGAAAATTATAGAAAATGGAGGAAGAAGTCAAATGAGAAAGAAGATTGGACTTTTAGGATGCGGAGCTCTGGGAAAAGCATTTCTGGAGCTCATGGGGAAAAAACTTTCCGACCAGTATGAGACGGTCGGGATTTTTGACGGAATGCCCGAGTATGCGAGAGCGTACGGCAAAGAACACGGCTATCCGGTATTTGAGACGCTGGAGGAGCTTTTGGGTGCAAAGCCGGACATTGTGGTGGAGTTTGCCAGTGTGGAGGCAGTGCGGGAGTACGGCCCCGCCATTTTAAAAGCCGGAATTTCCATGGTGACGGCATCCGTAGGAGCCTTTGCGGACGGAGATTTTCTGGAGGAAATGAAGCGTACGGCACAGGCGGCCGGGGTGAAAATTTATGTGCCATCAGGGGCGATCGGCGGCTTTGATGTGATGCGCACGCTGGCCCAGGAGGAAGGCGCTGAGGTGAAGATTGTAAACCGGAAGGCGCCGGAAAGCCTTGCGGGAGCCCCCTACCTGGAGGGAAAGACTCTCTCGGATAAGGAGGAGACGCTGATATTTTCCGGAAATGCCCTGGAAGCTATCCGGGCGTTCCCGAAGAATGTCAATGTAGCGGTCGCGGCCGCCACCGCGGTGGAGGGCCCAAAAAAGGCGAAGGTGGAGGTTTGGAGTGTTCCCGGGCTTGCCTGCAACACCCATGTGATCCATGTAAAAAATTCGCTGGCCATGGCAAATATGGAGATTTCCTCCCTGCCGGATCCGAAGAATCCCCGCTCCAGCGTGATTGCGGCGTGGAGTGCGGTAGCGCTTTTGGAAAATCTGGCCTCCCCGCTTATGTTCTTTTAGAGCGCGTTTGAAATTTGGCCCCTGGATATCGCGAAGTGGGGCGCGCAGATGACGGGAATGAATTTTCAAACACGCTCTAGGGGCGCTTCCCCTTCTTGATTTCATCGAGATAGCTGTACACAGTGACCTTCGAAATGTTCATCCGTTCAGCCACCTTATCGGTGGCTCCTTTTATAAGAAAAATTCCCTTTGCATTCATAAAACGAATCAAATCAATCTTCTGTTCACGGCTCAAGGCATCCACGTCCTGGCTGCCGATGGTCTGGTCGATGATGCTGTCCACAATCTCCTTGATATGGGGGCGGACCTCCACCTCTTTTTCTCCGGTGAGGGAGGGCGGCTCCATCCCCATAAGCTCTGAGAGCTGGGAGAGGGTTCGGGACAGACAGGTGATATCCACATTCACGCAGAGAGCGCCGATAACCCGCTCGCTGTCATCCCGGATGAGGGCGGTGGAGGACTTGATGGTCTGTCCGTCGGAGCCGGTCATCATGTAGTTGACCGAGCAGTCATCCTGAAATTTTCGTGAGAGCAGAACCTCCTTCACAAAATATTCCGTAAAGCTCTCGCCTACCTGGCGGTTTGTGACAACATTGTTGCGGGTATAGACCACGGAATTCTGCGGATTGGAAAAATCATGGAGAATCACTTCACAGTGAGAGCCAAAGGTGTCCGCGATCATGCGGGCTACAGGGATATAATTTTTTATATTCGGATGCATTGTCTTTCCGCCCTTTCATTCAAAACTCATATAAAGAAATCTACAGCGTTTAAAAAATATTATACTATTATAGGGAAATGAAAAGCAACAAAATTTCAAAATAAATGCAAAAAAAATACTTTTTTTAAAAAAGTATTCAAAAAAGACACAAAAAAAACGGGAATTACGCAAAAAGTAAAGACAGAATTACTTGACTTTACATATAAAAAATTCTATAATTTATGGTTGATAGAAAAAAGAATCCTTTTCACATGAAGGATACAAAAGAAGGAGGTACAGGTATGTCAAAGGCAACAGAGACTGCGGACGATCTGGCTACAAAGGGGCGCTGGCCGTCATTTATCAAACTGTTTGCGGTGATCGGTGTGACCAGCGGAATCGGAGAGGTGATCGGGAAAATCACAATCCCGGTGGGAATCGGCTCCGTGATTATCCTTCCCATGGTGTTTGCCATGATCCTTGCGCTGCTCATTACGCCGGATGCTCTGGGCAGGAAGGTGGAAGGGCTGAAGAAGATTTGCGGGATGGAGGAGGTCAATCTGTCCGGCTCGATCATGTTTGTGATTCTGCTCATTCTGGGCGTAAAGCTGGGGGCCGCTGCGGGGCCCAATCTGCCCAGCCTGGTCGCTGCGGGACCCGCTTTGATTCTGCAGGAGTTCGGAAACCTGGGTACCATTTTCCTGGGATTGCCGGTGGCGATCATTCTCGGCATGGGCCGGGAGGGGTTCGGCGCCACCGTGAGTATCTGCCGGGAGGACACCCTGGGACTCATCGGGGAGCGCTACGGCATGTCATCCCCCGAAGGTATGGGAACCATGGGAACCTACATGGTGGGGAATCTGTTCGGCACCATTTTCTTTGGACTTCTCGCCAGCATCGGCCTGATGACCGGCCTTCACCCGTACGCGCTGGCTATGGCCTGCGGCGTGGGCTCCGCCACTATGATGACGGCCTCCTCCCAGGCACTGGCAGCTGCTGTCCCGGAGATGTCTGAGGAGATTTTGGCTTACGCGGCTACATCCAATATATGCAGCTCTGTGGATGGCCTCTACATGACACTCTTTATCGGAATTCCCATTGCAAACTTTATTTACCGGAAACTGAGCAGAAAAAAGAAATAGGGGGGAGAAGCTATGTCATCGACTATATCAAGAACGTTAAACGAACTGAAGGCTGCCGTCCTCTGCGGCGTGGTGATTATCATAATCGCCGTGGTGAATACCAGAGGGCAGATTAACATTCTGGACGCTGTTATCGGCATGCTCATGATCTGTGTGCTGGCGGTGCTCTCCATGCGGATCAAGGCGGCGCTTCCCTTCCAGCTTCCGGCCTTTGCCTGGGCTTCCCTTCTGGGACTGATTGTCAGTGTGCCATGGTGCCCGATCTCGGAGGTGTTTTTGAAGTACACGAATGTGATTACCACTGGGCCTATCGGCACGGTGATTCTGGCGGCTGCGGGCGTGTCCATCGGCACAAAGCTGGATGATGTGAAGAAGTTAAGCTGGAAGATCGTTCTGGTGTCCCTTCTGGTGTTTTGCGGAACCTTCTTCGGCTCCGCTATCATCGCCCATGTGGTGCTGAGCATTCAGGGACTGATCTGATTTTAACAGGCAGGAGGCAGTATATGAACTATATGGAACTGGATACCCCGGCAATGCTCATTGATCGGGAGATTATGATGGATAATATCCGCTTTATGCAGGAATATGCGGACCGAAATCATGTGGCTCTGCGGCCCCATACAAAGACCCACAAGACGCCGGAGCTCGCCCTTCTCCAGGAGAAGGAGGGAGCGAAGGGAATCACCGTGGCTAAGGTGGGGGAGGCCGAGGTGATGGCGGAGAACGGGCTTCGAGATATTTTTATTGCCAACGAGATTGTGGGAGATCAAAAGCTTCAGAGAATCCGTCGTCTTATGGAGCAGGGAATCAAGATTTCCTTTGGCCTTGACAGCATTCCCCAGGCCCGGATGATTCAGAAAAATTTTGCGGGAGCCAAGGAACCGGCGGAAGTACTGGTGGAAATTGAGGTGGGGGAGAACCGCTCCGGTGTCATCGAGAAGGAGGACTTTCGAAACCTTCTCCTCTTTGTGAAGGAGAACTGCCCGGATATTCGTTTTAAGGGGGTTTTCTCTCATGACGGGAGCTCCTACAATGCGGCGGATTTAAAAGAGTGCGAGAAAATTGATTTGGAGGCACAGAAGCGCACCCTGGAGTTTGCCGCTATCGCGGAGGAGCTGGGAATGAAGCCGGAGACCGTGAGCATTGGCTCTACCCCTTCCCTCATGCATGACTTCCCCATTCTGCCCGGGGTGACGGAGCTGCGGCCGGGAACCTACATCCTTATGGACGCGTCCCAGGGAAATGCCTATGGGAGCTTGGAGCGCTGCGCGGCCACTGTGCTGGCCACGGTCATGAGCAAGCCCACGCCGGAGCGGGTGATTCTTGATGTGGGGGCAAAGGGCATCACCATGCAGACCAGGAATCAGGGGATATGTGCGGTGAAGGGAATGGGAAATATTAAGCAGTTCCCGGGCACCACAATCTACGACGTGTACGATGAGCATGCCATTATCTATAGCAAGGATATGCATGATCATACGGAGGTGGGAGATAAGGTGGAGATTATCCCGGTTCACATCTGTCCGGTGATGAACCTCCATGAGAAGGCCTACCTGATATCGGGAGGAGAGGTCGTGAAGGAGCTCGCGGTGCTGTGCCGGGGAAAGCTCCAGTGAGGAGGAAGCGATGAATCGATTGAAAGCGGCGGCCATTCAGATGCCCACCGTTTCCGATAAGTTGGAAAATGTGCGGGCTGTGGAGCAGTATCTGGAAAAACTTAGAGAAGAGAGGCCGGATTTTGTCCTTCTTCCGGAGATGTTCTGCTGTCCCTACCAGACGCAGAATTTTCCCTTGTACGCGGAGGAGGAGGGCGGGCCTGCCTGGCAGATGCTGGCGGGATACGCCAAAAAGTATGGGATTTATCTGATCGCGGGCTCTATGCCGGAGCGGGATAGCCGGGGCCGGATTTTCAACACCTCCTATGTGTTTGACCGGGAGGGAAAGCAGATCGGAAAGCACCGAAAGGTCCACCTGTTTGATATCAACGTGAAGGGCGGGCAGCAGTTTAAGGAGTCGGATACCTTGACGCCCGGAGACAGTGACACTGTATTTGACACGGAATTTGGGACAATGGGCGTCTGCATCTGCTATGATATCCGTTTTCCCGAGATGCTGCGCATAACAGTAAATGACGGCGCCCGGATGGTATTTATCCCTGCGGCCTTCAATATGACTACGGGGCCGGCCCACTGGGAGCTCTCTTTCCGGGCCAGAGCTCTGGACAATCAGATTTATATGATGGGCTGCGCGCCTATGCGGGATGCTTCCACAGGATACACTTCCTGGGGCCACTCCATTCTCACGGATCCATGGGGGCAGGTGATGGGGCAGCTGGACGAGAAAGAGGGAATTCTCACAGGGGAA
>CALWBS010000009.1 GCA_944376135.1 uncultured Enterocloster sp. | reverse complement strand
AGGTGCCCTCCGGGGTATGAACATCCGATGCTTCTTGTCCGGCCTTTGGCCGGGCAAGAAGACACCCGCCGTCTGAACGGTTGCGTAAAAGTCACTTCAGGCAGAGAAATGCCGCCAGATTCCCTCTCTGCGTTCCATGCTCCCTGTGCGAGAAGAGGTAATTGCTGTTGCACCGGGTGCAGATGTTTGTCACATGGATCCGCTCCGGGCGCACCCCTGCCTCCAGAAAGACCGCCTCGTTGGCCTTCCACAAATCCGCCTGGTATTTGCCGGGGCGAACGCCTTCCCGCAAAATCCGCCCATGGTATTTTTCAGAAAATGCCTGGAGAAACTCCCGGGCAACCTCCTCTCCCACCTCAAAGCAGTCCTGGCAGATGCTGGGGCCGATGCACACGCACACATCCTCCGGGCGGGTGCCGAATGCGTCCCTCATTGCTTCCAAAGTCACCTGGCCCATCTTTTTCACCGTGCCCCGCCACCCGGAATGGGACAAGCCGATGGCCCGGTGCGCAGTGTCCACCAGGTACAGGGGCACACAGTCCGCATAGAGCGTCACCAGGGTGATGCCCGGCTCGTCCGTGATCAGCCCGTCCACATCCCGGTAGTCCCTCTCCCGGACAATGCCCTTCCCCGCATCCTCCCGCGTCACCCGGCGCACATTCACCGTGTGGGTCTGCCACGACAGAACCATCTTATCCCGCTCCACCCCCAGTGCCGCCGCCATCCGCGAAAAATTTTCCAGTACCCGCTCCGGGTCCTCTCCTCTGGCTGCGGAAAAATTCATGGAGGCACACGCGCCCTGGCTCACCCCGCCCAGGCGGGTTGAGAATCCGTTGACCACGATACCCGTCTCTTCAAGGGCCGTAAAAGAGAGGAAGGGCACGCCTGCACACTCCCGGGTCGCAAACACCTGACGGCCGTCTTTGTATTTCCACTGAATCATCCGTATCCTCCTTTTGCCGCGTTTCTGTCCGAACGCGATCCACCGGCGCTCCCTAAAACGCGTTTTCTATAACCTCCACCCGCTCCCCCAGGATGCTGACCACATCAAAGCGACAGGGCGTGTCCGGCTCTATCCCCTGGCTGTACATGTAATGAGCGGCGGCCTTCCGAATGCGCGCTTGCTTTTTTGCATCCACAGCCAGAGCGGGCGCGCCGAACCGATCCGTTGCCCGGTACTTCACTTCCACAAAGACCAGACAGTTTTCCTGGCGGCATATCAGATCCACCTCCCCTTGGCGGCACCGGTAATTGGCGGCGAGAATCTCATAGCCCCGTTTTTGCAGAAACGCCGCGGCAAGCTTTTCATAGCGGCCGCCGATCTCCCGCCGGTTCACTCCCATTCCCCCTCCATATTCTTCAGAAATGTTCTCCGGTGAATAGGACAGGGGCCTAAGCGCCGGATGGCTTCCCTGTGATCCGCTGTACCGTATCCCTTGTGCTTGCCGAATCCATATCCTGGAAAAACCGTATCATATTCCTCCATCATCCGGTCCCTGGTGACCTTTGCGAGAATACTGGCCGCCGCGATGGACAGGCTTTTTGCATCCCCTTTGATAATGGGAACCTGGCGGATGGAAACGCCGGGAATCGTCACCGCATCGTTGAGCAGAAGGCCCGGCTGAACGGAAAGCCCGGCAATGGCCTCCCGCATGGCCTCGTAGGTAGCCTGAAGAATGTTGATCTCATCGATTCGGGCCGGGGGCACAATCCCCACGCTCCAAGCCAGGGCCTTCTCCTTTATCTCCTCAAAGAGCTCCTCCCGCACCTTGGGAGAGAGCTTTTTGGAATCATTTAAGCGCAGAATCCGGACATTTTCCGGAAGAATCACAGCCCCTGCGGCCACCGGTCCGGCCAGCGGCCCCCGGCCCGCCTCGTCAATGCCGCAGACCGGCCCAAAGGGGGCGTATTCCCTCTCAAACTGTCCCATTTCCTCCAAACGCAGAAGCTCCTTTTCCAGCTTTTCTCCTTTTAACTCTCTGGCCATCTTACTTCCTCCGTCCCAATTTTTCCTGAAATGTTCCGCTCGCTCCCAAGCATGTTTTCAGACACGCTCTAAGGAGATGCGCCCCAGCTTCCCGCTGCGGAACTCGTCCAGCAGGAGGGCCGCAGCCCTGGAGACATCGAGCTCGCCGCCCTTTAACAGGCAGGCCCTCTTTTTCGCTACTTCCTGCAGGATGGCGTATGCCTCTCTCTCCCGGATAACCGCCGATGCCTCTTCCCCGCCATAGCGCTCCTCCAGGATTCCCGGATACTCCGCTCTGAGAATGTCGATCAGGCGGCATGCCAGCTCCTCCTTGTCTAAAATCTGATCATTGATGGAACCGATGAGCGCCAGATTGACTCCCACCTGCTCTTCCTCAAACCGAGGCCAGAGAATGCCCGGGGTGTCGAGAAGCTCCAGGGATTTATTCAGCCGAATCCACTGGTTTCCCTTGGTAATCCCCGGCTTATTTCCTGTCTTTGCACAGGCTTTTCCCGCAAAGGAGTTGATAAATGTGGATTTTCCCACATTGGGGATTCCCACCACCATGGCCCGGATCGGCCGGTTCATAATTCCCCGTTTCCGGTCCCGCTCTGTCTTCTCCCTGCAGGCCTGGGCCACTGCTCCCTGCACCTGTTTTAAACTTCCCTTGTTTCTGGCATCTATACAGACCGCATGGAGCTTTTTCTCCTCAAAGAGCGCTGCCCAGCCGTCCACGGCTCTCGGATCCGCCAGATCCGCCTTGTTTAACAAAATCATCCTCGCTTTTCCCGCAGCCAGTTCGTCAATATCCGGATTCCGGCTGGAATAGGGAATTCTGGCGTCCACCAGCTCAATCACCAGGTCCACCAGCTTGATGTCTTCCTTCATCGCCCGTCTGGCCTTTGTCATATGGCCAGGATACCACTGTATATTCATCACATGCGCTCCTCTCACCGGGATCGGATCAGATCCAGCTTTAATATGGGAAAAATACGCAGCCAGACCTTTCCCAGAATCTTGTCCTCCCTCACATTTCCTATATTGGCAAAACGGCTGTCTTCACTGCTGTCCCGGTTATCCCCCAAAAGGAAGTATTCGTCCTCCCCCAGCTCGATGGGATATTTTGCCCGGCCAGCCAGGGATACCTGCTCCAGACCATTTTCCGCAAAGAGAAGCTCTCCGTTGATAAAAAGGAAGCCTCCCCGTATCTGCACGGTCTCCCCTGGAAGCCCGATGACCCGCTTTACATTTTTTGTCCCGTCCTCCCGCTCAAACACCACGATATCAAACCGCTCCGGCCTGCCTACATCGTAGACCAGACGATTTACCAGGACCACATCCTCTCCATCCAGCACGGGCTGCATGGAATTTCCCAGAATCCGCACTTGGCCGCAGAAGCCATACACCACAAACCAGGCGCAGGCCAGAACCACCGCCACATTGACTGCCCACCGCACCGCCCGTCTGAACCAGGCGGTCTCTTCATTTATATAAAAGTCCACTCGACCACATCCGTTCTGTCATAACTGGCTGACGCCCGGCAGGCCGCAGTTTTCGCCTGTCCGGGCAGTTTCCGTATAAAAAAAGCGCCGCAAAACCCTTTGTACCTCCCATTGATGCGGCCCATAAAACGTTATGCGCCATGCTCCATCGATGAGCCGGATCTTGCGACACCCTCTCTGTAAAGCCTGTTTGCTGATTACCGAACTAACTCTTTTACCTTGGCTGCCTTGCCCACTCTTGTTCTCAGATAGTTGAGCTTCGCCCGTCTTACCTTACCTCTGCGGACAACCTCAATATTGTCAACGCTGGGGGAGTGAAGGGGCCAAGTCTTCTCAACGCCGATGCCGTTAGAGTTCTTGCGCACGGTAAAGGTCTCCCTTGCACCGCCGTTCTGTCTCTTAATCACAGTACCCTCAAAAACCTGGATTCTCTCTCTGGAACCCTCGCGGATCTTGTTGTACACCTTTACAGTGTCACCCACGCGGAAACTGGGCACAGTCTCCTTCAGCTGAGCCGCTTCGATATTCTTGATAATCTCGTTCATTGTGAACCTCCTTTGATATTCGATGTTCTTAAATGCGCCGGAGTAAAATCATTCGCCCCGTCCGCGCAACAGAGGACCATCTGCTTGTCGTCACATTGGTTCATTCTATCACAGCGGTCAGGAAAATGCAAGCCCAAGTTTCGCTATTTTTCCGTAATTTCCTTCTTCTCCTCTAACTCCAGCCTGGCCCGGCACACCCGGTAAAATCCAATCACATCCCGCAGATTGCAGAGACCGGTTTTCAAAAGCCGTTTCGCTAACGCCATGCCCCGCCGGCCTGCCCGGGCACCCTGCCGCGCGGTTCCCAGCTGTTTCGCCCACTGGCCCAGCTCTTTTTTTAACTCTGAAAGCTGCGCCTGCTCCTCTGGCGTGGCCGCGTCCTCCCTGGCAAGCAGCTCTTCCAGATATTCCTGCTCTTTTAAGGAAAGGGCTGCCTCTGGGAGCAGATCCGGCCGGCGCTCCAGCGTCCGCTTGACGGATTCCTTTCTCCGCCAGTCCTCAATCCGCTTGTGATGTCCGGTAAGCAGAACCTCGGGCACCGCAAGCCCCCGGTACACCGGCGGACGGGTATACTGAGGATATTCCAAAAGCCCGCCTGCAAAGGACTCCTCCTCGGCTGAGGCGTCATTGTTCAAAACACCGGGGACCAGACGGCTGATGCAGTCGATCATCACCATGGCCGGCAGCTCACCGCCGGTGAGGACAAAATCCCCCAGAGAAATATTATCCGCGCCCAGAAGGGTGAGGGCCCGCTCGTCGATTCCCTCATAGTGGCCGCACAGAAAAACCAGATCTTCCTCAGCCGCCAGCTCCTTTGCTATGGACTGATTGAACACCCGGCCCTGGGGCGTCATATAAACCACCCGGGGCCGCTTTCCCAGCCGGGAGCACAGCGCCTCATAGGCATCGCATACCGGGCCCGCCTGCATCACCATACCGGCTCCGCCGCCGTAGGGCACATCGTCCACATGGCGATGCTTGTCCGAAGAATAATCCCGGATGTCCACGGCCTCCACGGATATGAGCCCCTTTTCCATGGCCCGGCCCGTGATGCTCACCCCCAGGCCGTCCGTAATCATCTGCGGAAACAATGTTAATACATGAAACTTCATCCGTTCTCCTTCCACCGGTTTTTCAGCTTTGTCTGCAGCCGGTACAGGGTGTTGAGGGCATCGATGGGCGTCATGGTAGAGAGCTCCAGCCCCTCTAACTCCCGTACAATATCATCGTCCTTCACCGTATCAAAGAAGGATAGCTGCTGCAGGTCCACCTCGTCGGGCTTCGGCACCGCCTTGTGCTGCGTCACATTGGCACCCGCCTGTGCGATCTCTTTCGCCCGGGAGGTAATGTCATTATCGCTCAGTTCCTCCGCGATCTCTTTTGCCCGGGCAATGACGGAATCCGGCACTCCGGCCAGCTTCGCCACCTGGATTCCGTAGCTCTTATCCGCTCCTCCCCGGACGATTTTCCGCAGGAACACAATATCGTCCCCCTGCTCCTTCACAGCAATACAGTAATTTTTTACCCCGGCGATGGTTCCCTCCAGCTCCGTCAGCTCATGGTAATGGGTGGCAAACAGGGTTTTTGCCCCCAGAAGTTTTGTATTGCTGATATGCTCAATCACCGCCCAGGCGATGGAGAGCCCATCAAAGGTACTGGTGCCCCGGCCGATCTCATCCAGGACCAGAAGACTGTTTTTCGTAGCATTGCGCAGAATGTTGGCAACCTCGGTCATCTCCACCATAAAAGTGCTCTGGCCGCTGGCCAGGACATCTGATGCGCCAGCCCGGGTGAAAATCCGGTCGCAGATGGCGATATCCGCCTCCTGGGGCGGCACAACGCTGGCCGGCCGGGCCATGAGCCGAATCAGAGCCACCTGGCGCAAGTAGGAGGAGTTTCCCGCCCGACTGCGGCACGTGATAGGGGAGAGGCGGTTCTTGC
>CALWBS010000008.1 GCA_944376135.1 uncultured Enterocloster sp. | reverse complement strand
ATTATCTACGGAGACGGACAGATTCGGGGATGAGCCGGTCCGTTTCGATGATTTGGATAGAAAAGAGGAGACTGCATGGAAGAGGAGACGAAGAGAGCGGGGAGAAGCCGCAAAAAGAAGGAGGACGAGCCCTTTGACCTGAAAAAGGAGATCATCAGCTGGATTCAGATTATTGTGGCGGCGGTGGTCATCGCCTTTTTCCTGACGACGTTTATTATAGCCAACAGCCGGGTTCCCACCGGCTCCATGGAGCCCACGATCATGTCAAAGAGCCGGGTAATCGGATCGCGGCTGGCGTACCTGACGGACGACCCGGAGCGGGGGGATGTGGTCATTTTCCATTATCCGGATGACCCGTCAGGGAAGACTTATTTTGTAAAGCGAGTGATCGGGCTTCCCGGGGAGACTGTCGATATCATAGACGGCAAGGTCTATATTGACGGCTCGAATACGCCTTTGGACGAACCCTATCTGGCGGAGCCCATGGAGCCGGAGGAGCCTATGCATTTTGAGGTGCCCGAGGGCTGCTATTTCATGCTGGGGGACAACCGGAACAATTCCAGGGATGCCAGGTACTGGAAGAATACGTATGTGGAGAAGGATAAGATCATTGCCAAGGTGCTGTTCTGCTATTTCCCCAATCCCCATATGATACGGTAAAAGGACATTAAACTGGCTGGAAATTTGCGACAAGGGAAATGAGCGATGAAGAACTTGGACATACGGCAGAGGCGGACAGGCTTCTTTGCGTTTTTTATCAGCGGCATCTGCGCGATCAGCAGCGGCGTGGTGGTGAGCCTGCTCCAGGAGGAGGTGGGATTTGCCTATGGAACCACAGGCACGCTGCTTGCCATGATGAATGTAGGAAATTTGGCGGCGGGCTTTGCCGCCGCTTTTTTGGCCGGAGAGATGGGAATGAAGGCCAGCGCAGTCATTTTGACCGCCGGCTACCTGGCCGGCTATGGAGCGATGGCAGTATTCTCGCCGATAGCTCTTCTCATGGCCGCTTTCTTTCTGGTGGGAATCGGAAAGGGGAGCACCATCAATACGTGTACGATACTTATATCGGATAATTCCAGGGACAGAACCCGGGGAATGAATATTATGCATGGGTGCTATGCTTTGGGCGCCCTTTTGTGTCCCTTCCTCATATCCGCAGCAGCCGGGGTCTCACCCCGCCTTCCTATGGCGGCGCTGGCCGTGTGCGGCGGTATTTTGTGGTTTGCATTTGCCGCCACGCCTATGGGCGGGGAGAAGAAGGAAAAGGCTGGGGGAACGGACTGGAGCTTTTTAAAGAGCGGAAAATTCTGGCTGCTCACCGCCCTCTTGTTCTGTCAGAACGGGACGGAGACAAGCGTCAGCGGCTGGATGGTTACATATTTTAAGGGGAGCGGTATCCTCACAGGGACATTAAGCGCTTACACAGTGACGGTTATGTGGTTTGCCACCCTCACGGCCCGGATGCTCTTTGCTTTTGTATTTCCTATCAAGCGGGCCGAGCGGGCGATGGTCTTCATGTCCATGGGATGTCTCATCTTTTATTTCGGACTTGTGCGGGCGGACGGCCAGTGGCCGGCCATTGTGCTGCTCTTTGCCTTTGCGGCTTCCATGGCGGGTCTGAATCCCACGGCTGTGTCCTGCGCCGGCCGAATGACCAGTGTGGCCAGCATGGGGATCATGCTCCCGGTGGCCAGCAGCGGCGCCATCCTTATGCCGTGGCTTACGGGAATTGTGGCGGAGGCAGCGGGAATACGGGCGGGAATGTACTGCAATATTGGTACCTGTCTGGGGCTTTTGGTTCTGAGTGCGGCAGCTTGGAGAATGGCAGGACGGGAGAAAGGCTGAGAAACAGAGCGGTTTTTATTCGCATTTTTACAATACTTTATATAAAAATAGTGATTAAATGTCTAAAAGACGAGCACACAAAGACGTATGATCCGTTTTTCTGTGCTCGTCTGTTTTTTTATAACCGTGCAGACGGCAACTTTTTGGGAGGCGGCGCAGGGATGGAAAAGCAGTATATCATTACGATTGTAAGAGAGTTCGGGAGTATGGGAAGGCCCATCGCCAGGCGGCTGTCTGAGCTTCTCGGAATTGAATTTTACGATAGGGATATTGTGGAGGAGACGGCCAGAAAGCTGAATCTGCCGGTATCCGTGGTCAGCATCAATGAGGAAAATCAAGGAGGAGCCTATTCGCGGATGCGGTTTCCTCTGGGGAAATCCTCGAGAGAAAAGCAGGACGAGATTTTCCGGGTGCAGTCGGAAATCATACGGAATCTGGCAAAGAGGGAGTCCTGCGTGATCGTGGGGCGATGCTCGGACTATATCCTCCGGGATTTTGAAAACCGGCTGAGCATCTATGTGTATGCGCCTTTTGAAAAGCGGATTGAAAACTGCATCAGTTCTCTGGGAATGGATCAGGAAACCGCCATGCAGATGACGCTGGAAGTGGACAAGGCCCGAAAAAAGTACCATAAGCGGTACGCGAACTACTGTCCGGAGGACATAAGAAATAAAAATCTTCTGATTGACAGCAGCTTTTTCGGCGTTGAGGGAACCGCAAAGTTCATCGCAGAAATTGCAAAAAATAAATTTGAAAAATGAGAAAGACAACGGTGTCGGTATCCAGCAGGAAATGGATGGGCGCCGCTGTCTTTTTTGTTTTGCGGGGCATTTTCCGCAGAAATATATGGAAACAGGAGGAAGAGCATATGAAAAAATCTTACGGAAAACTGTTGGCTGTTATGACGGCGGCTGTGCTTGCCATGACAGGCTGCGCCGGTTCCCAAACGGCAGAAAGCGGAGGAACTGCGGAGCAGACGGGGAACACTGCCCAGGCGGGAAGCGAGGGTACTTCGGGAGAAACTGCGGCTGCCGCGGACGGCGAGCGGACTGTGGTCACTATCGCGAGGGATTTTGATTCCGCGAATCTGGACCCGGTTATGACGGCCAGCAACGTGGACATCTGGGTGCTGAACATGATGGTCGAGGGACTGGTCACCAGCTCCGATGACGGGCAGGAGATTATTCCGGCTGTGGCGGATACCTGGGAGGTATCGGAGGACGGTCTGACCTATACTTTTCACATCCGGGACGGAATCAAATTTTCCAACGGGGAGGATGTGACCATAGAGGACTGCATTTACAGCATTGACCGGGCAAAGACAGCGGACGGCCCTTGGATCGGCATGCTGGATATGATCGATACCATGGAGGACGGAGGGGACAACAACCTGGTGATTACCCTGACGGAGCCGTCGCCGGCCTTCCTCTCCACTCTGGCCATGTTCAGTTCCTCCATCATGCCCAAGGACTACTGCGAGGAGGTAGGAACCGAGGGGCTGGCGGAGAATCCCATCGGAACCGGCCCCTATGTGCTCCAGGAGTGGAACCGGGGCGAGCGCATGGTGTTCGTGAAGAACGAATACTACTGGGAAGAGGGAAGCCCCAAGGTGGACGAGATTGATATGGTCGTGGTGGCGGACGACAGCACCCGCATCATGCAGCTGCAGAGCGGGCAGATCGATGTGGCGACCATGATTCCCTACAGCCGCGTGGATGAGCTTCAAAATATGGGCGGCCTGACGGTGAACCTCTTTGACTCTACAGATGTCCGGTTTATCGTCCTGAACTGCCAGAATGAGTACCTGTCCCATAAGAGCGTGCGGCAGGCGCTGAACCTGGCCACGGACAAAGAGGCGATCAACAGCGCGGTGTACTTTGGGCACGGACAGATTGCCCAATCCTTCCTGGCTCCGGCTATGCCGCACTATAAGGAGGACCTGCCGGCGGTGAGCGTGGATGTGGAGGCAGCGAAACAGCTTCTGGCTGACGCCGGGTATCCCGATGGCTTTGATCTGACGGTGGAGGTGGGAAGCGGGGACAGCACGATCCTGCAGACCGCAACCATGCTCCAGGAGCAGTGGGGACAGATCGGCGTGAATCTGGACATCCAGCAGATCGACATCGCTACGGCAAGACAGAACTGGCAGGCCGGGGAGGATGATGTATTTTTAAGCAATATGGCAGGCGACATGACGGACACCTCCGAGGTGGCAGGCCTGTGGTGCATCTCGGAGCAGGCAAACTGCTGGAGAAGCTACTGGGACGATGCGGACCAGGATCAGGCGGAGGAGCTTTGCCGGCTCGGAAACTCCGAGATGGACGAGGAGCTCCGTATGGACTACTACGGGCAGATGCAGGAGGCTGTGGCCGACGCGGTTCCCGTGATTCCGCTGGTCTATGCGCCTTTTGCCGTAGTGACATCTGACCGTGTGACCGGGCTGGCGCAGACACCTCTGGGAATTTACAACGTGAAGAATATGGAGATTGCGGAAT
>CALWBS010000007.1 GCA_944376135.1 uncultured Enterocloster sp. | reverse complement strand
CATGTCCCTTTTCTCAGCTTTTAAAGTAGTCATTTATCTGTTCCTCCTCAACTGATCTCACATCGCCGTCCGCATAAGCGGAATGGCTTTGTACTTAGCGGGCCTGTCGTCAAAAGCAGGTCTTGCTCTGTTCTTCTTGTTACATACACATTATAACACCTATAGCAGAAAAAAGATTCACAATTTTTCAAAAAATTTCCTGTCTAAATTTTCCGTTTTTTAACGATTTTGCCTTTTATCCGCAAAAATGCCGAATTCAGCTTTTTACTTTTCCTTTTTTATTTACAGTGTTATACTAAAACACAAAGTGCGGCTTCCATTTTCCTCGCACCTTTTAACTTGGCATCGCAGCATCAAGGAGGTTTCTATGGAACAAAAGCAATTGCAGAGCCAGGAAGAGCTGGCGAATCTCCAGCCGCTGGACAAGCTCCAGGGCTTCGACGTGCGCCCGGGATTCTATGAGATGTACGGGGCCACTGCATTTCCAAACGGAGTGAATTTTACCATCATTTCTTTCAAAGCCACTGCCTGCACCCTTCTTCTCTTTCACCGGAAGGAGCGGCAGCCCTACGCCCGTCTTCCCTTTCCGCCCCATTACCGGGTGGGAAATGTGTATTCCATGTTTGTTTTCGGCCTGAAAATCGATGAATTTGAGTACGCCTACTCCATCGACGGCCCCTATGAACCGGAGAAGGGCCTTATTTTCAATAAAAATAAATATCTTTTGGACCCCTATGCCAAGGCGGTTACAGGCCAGAGCGGATGGGGCCTTAGTCTGGGAAAAGAGGATTTCTATAAAGCGCGGGTGGTGCACAATGACTTCCGCTGGGACCAGCCCTCCCAGACCTTTCCGGCCCTCAGGGACTGTGTGATTTATGAGCTCCACGTCCGGGGATTCACCCGGCATAGAAGCGCAGGCGTGCAAAATCCCGGGACATTTGATGCAATCCGCGAAAAAATCCCTTATTTAAAGGAACTGGGCATCAACGCGGTGGAGCTCATGCCTATCTTTGAATTTGACGAGACCCGGAATATGCGCCAGGTGGACGGACGCCGGCTTTTGGACTACTGGGGCTACAATCCGGTGTGTTTTTTTGCCCCTAATACCAGCTATGCCTCAGAGGTGGAGTATAACCGAGAGGGGAAGGAATTAAAAGAGCTGATCAAAGCCCTCCACGCTGCGGGAATCCAGGTATTTCTGGACGTGGTGTTCAATCACACAGCGGAGGGAAATGAAAAAGGGCCCTATTTCTCCTTCAAAGGCTTTGACAACCAGATCTACTACTTGCTGACCCCGGAAGGATATTATTACAACTTCAGCGGCTGCGGAAATACCTTAAACTGCAATCATCCGGTGGTCCGGGAAATGATTTTGGACTGTCTGCGCTATTGGGTTACCCGTTACCATGTGGACGGCTTCCGCTTTGACCTGGCTTCCATCCTGGGGCGCAGCGAGGATGGGGCTCCCATGAGCCGTCCGCCGCTCCTGGAGAGCCTGGCCTGCGATCCTATTCTCCATCAGGTTGACCTGATTGCGGAGGCATGGGACGCAGGCGGTCTCTATCAGGTAGGAAGCTTTCCCTCCTGGAACCGCTGGGCGGAATGGAATGGCAAGTACCGGGACGATATCCGCAGCTTTTTAAAAGGAGATGCGGGATTTGCCCAGGCTGCCGCCCTGCGCATTACCGGATCGCCGGATCTGTATCCCCCGCAGAAACGGGGCGCGGACGTGTCCGTGAATTTTATCACCTGCCACGACGGCTTTACCCTCTATGACCTGTATGCCTACAACAAAAAACACAATGAAGCCAACGGCTGGAACAATACGGACGGGGCAGACGACAACAGAAGCTGGAACTGCGGATTTGAGGGGGATACGGGGGATCCGGCTATTCTGGCCCTTCGCATTCGGATGATAAAGAATGCCTGTGCCGTTCTGATGTGCAGCCGGGGAACCCCTATGTTTTTTGCCGGAGATGAATTTGGAAATACCCAGTTCGGCAATAACAATGCCTACTGCCAGGACAATGAAATCTCCTGGCTTGACTGGACTCTTTTAGAGAAAAACAGAGAGCTTTTTGACTTTTTCCGCTATATGATCCGCCTACGCATGGAGCACCCCATCCTGCGGGAAAATACGGTTCCCTGCGGTATGGGCTTCCCCTTCACCAGTTTTCACGGCACCCAGCCCTGGAAGCAGGATTTCGAGTGGGACACCCGGCTGCTGGGTGTGCTCTTTGCGGGCAAGATGCCTCCGGATGCGGGCGGAACCGAAGCGGGCGGGCCGGAAGCGAGCGAAGAAGAATCGCCCGGCCGCGAGGAGGAAGACATCCTCTATCTGGGCATCAACACCTATTGGGAGGCCCAGGAGACAGAGCTTCCGAAGCTGACCCAGGGCTGGTGCTGGCGCCCCCTTGCGGACACTTCCCGCGGTGCGGACGCTGTCATTCAAAAAGAAGAACTCCTGGGAAACCGGACGTACATCATGAATCCCAGGAGCGTATGTATTTTTCAGGCGAAAAAGCTGTAAACCCGCCGCATGACCGGCCATGCGCGGGGTCGTGCGCGGCTATTTGATCACGATGGCCTGGGACAGATGCCGGGGCGTATCCGCGTTCAAATTTTTCTTCTCCGCGATATAATAGCCCATGGTCTGACCGATGAATCCGATCATGGCCGCATTCTGCAGACTGTCGTACCCATAGGGCATATCCAGGGTGTAATCCGCGTCGGCAAAGTCCGCGGACGCGTGATTTCCGATGGCCAGAATGGTGGCGCCGTACTCCTTCATCTGGGTGAGGAGCTTGGCGTCGCCCTCCACGGTGGCCTCATTTCCCAGAAGAATAATCATGGTCTTCTCGTCCACCAGGCTCATGGGGCCGTGGCGGTACTCCAGCGTATAATAGGCCTCGGAATTGCTGAGGCTCATCTCCTTCATCTTGTTCATGCACTCATTGGCAATGCCGTAGTTCACGCCCTGGCCCAGGGTGATGAACAGGTCAAGCTCGGGATGCTCCTTCACACTTTCCTCCGCTATCTCGTCGGAGGCCTTTAAAAACTCCGCGGACTGAGCCTTATAATTCTTCATGGCCTCGATCTTTTCCTTCTGTCCTCCCGCATAGAAGGCCAGAATCACCGCCAGATAAATCATGCTGGTGAACGAGCGGGTCATAATCACGCTGTCCTCCGCAGTCTCCGGGGAGAGAATCATATAGTCATTGTACTTTGTGCTGTCCGGGTCGCAGGTGATGGCCAGGCTCTTTACCCCGGGGAAGGTGCGCACCTTGTCGATTGCCATGCGCACTTCCGTGGTGTAGCTTTTCCGGGTAATGGGCAGAACCAGAACCTTCTTCCC
>CALWBS010000006.1 GCA_944376135.1 uncultured Enterocloster sp. | reverse complement strand
CTGCTCATTGATTTTTCCATGGACGGCTATGCCCAGACCCTGTGCCGCGGGCTGGATCTGTCGGCCATTGACCATCTCTTGGTGACTCACTCCCACGAGGACCATCTGTTCCCCCTGGGACTGATGCAGATCAAGCCGCCTATGGCCTATTATGACAGGCCCAGGCGCCTGCATGTATATGGGAATGAGAAGGTAATGGAAAAAATTCGCCGGATGGCAGAAAACTTTAACCCGGAAGGGGACATTCTTCGGGATTACCTGAGGCTGTGCACTCTGTCTCCTTTCCAGACGGCGGCGGTGGGCGATTACCAGGTGACGGCCCTGCCAGCCAATCATGACAAGAGTGAAGACTGCCTGATCTACGTGATCTGCCGGGAGAGGCACACCCTCCTCTACGGCCATGACAGCGCCATGTTCTCGGAGGAAACCTGGAAAGCGCTGAGCCGCTTCCAATTTGACTGCGTGGTTTTGGACTGCACCATGGTGGAGAAGACCGGTATATTCGCCGGCCATATGGGCCTGCCGGATAACATCGAGATACGGCAGAGAATGCTTTCGGAGGGGATGGCTGACGCGCATACAAAATTTGTTGCCACACATTTTGTCCATTCCCAGAATCCGATCCATGAGCGAATTACGCCGATTTTTGCAGAGAAGGGATTTATTGCGGCTTACGATGGAATGGAGGTTGCGTTTTGATGGAGAGATTTCTTCTGGATATGCATGTGCACACAAAGGAGACCAGTTCCTGCGGGGAAGTTCCCGGGGCAGAAGGGGTCCGTCTCTACAAAGAGGCGGGCTACCAAGGGGTTATGATCACGGACCACTACCACAAACAGTATTTTGACAGCCTGGGGGATATGGATATGTCCCGTAAGGTAGATGCCTATCTGGCAGGTTGGCGGGAGGCAAAGGCCGAAGGGGATAAGATTGGCCTTGAAGTGCTTTTAGGTATTGAGTTTCGGAATGTGGAGTCGGAAAATGATTTTCTCATTGTGGGGGTAACCGAGGAATTTCTCTATCAGTATCCGGAAACCTATTTGATGCCCATCTCGGAGGCCATTGACCTGTTTCATGCTCACGGGATGCTGGTGATCCAGGCCCATCCCGTCCGAGTACGGATTATGGACTGGAAGGACGGAAAGCTTTTTAACGGATATCCAAATACAGAGATGCTGCGGATGATGAAGGAGGAGCCGCCTATGCCAGTGATTCCGGCCACTACTTGGTACAGATACCGGGACAGCGGCAGGACAGCAGAGCTTCCTTTCCCCTTTGTGATGCGCGTGTGTGAACTGACGGAGTGTGAGAATAAGCTGGACGGAATTGAGGTTTACAATGGGAATTTCCACTGGGCACAGGAGCCGGAAAAGATTGAAGGTATTATCCGGAGACATCCGGAATATATTCAGATATCGGCTTCGGATTTCCATGAGACAGGGCACCTGGCATCCGGCGGGATTATCCTTGACCGGAAGGTGACAAATTCCAGGGAGCTCAAGGAAGCGCTTGTTGACAAAGGGATTGTGGAATTGATCAAGAGGTAAAGGGGTGGGCAGGGCTGGCCAAGGAAATGCGGACGCATTTCAGGGGACACAGTTCTGTCCACAGTTATTTTTGCAGTGTGCAGGCGCTGCGCTGCTTTGATTTTGGCATGCCGTCTGTCTGTAAGGATCTGCTGAAAGAAGAAAGGGAAAGGATATGCGGGGATGGATGATGTATGGCGGCTGATGGCTCACTGGAAGCTGGCCGGGCACGAGGAGCTGGAGCTTTTCCTGCGCATGGTGCTGGCCTGCTTTATGGGGTATATGATCGGCTATGAGCGGATGAACCGGGAGAAGAGCGCGGGAATGCGGACGCATGCCATCGTGTGCCTGGGAGCTGCCCTGATTATGATCGTGTCCAAGTATGGCTTTGAGGACATACCGGACTTCGACGCTTCCCGCGTGGCGGCCCAGATTGTGTCCGGCGTGGGATTTTTGGGTGCGGGCATCATTTTCGTGAAGAACAACACGGTCAGCGGCCTGACCACGGCGGCGGGAATCTGGACAACAGCCGGGGTGGGCATGGCCATCGGGGCCGGGGCCTACTTTATCGGGGTCAGCGCCGGAATTTTGGTGGTGGTCACCCAGGTGGTGCTTCACAAGGCCACGTTTTTTACCGCGGAGCCGGTGCGGGGCTACATGAAGCTCCAGACGGACGACTATGAGGGTCTGATGCCGGAGCTGGTGAGTCAGTTTGCCGGGGAAAAGATCCGCATGCTCCGCCTGAAGGTGCACAAAGAGAAGGCGGAGGGGGAAGTCAAGATTGAGATGGAGCTGCTTTACCCGCCGAAATACGACCGGAGCCAGCTTGTGGCCCAGTGGGCCAAGGATAAGCGGGTGAAGGGGATTTCCGGGTGAGAGAAAGTAGAGAACGGTTCGGAAAAGCTGCGCCTGCCGTTTGTTTTGGGGCATCCCTGCTGGGGGTGCCCCGCCGGCTCAGTGGGACGTTTTCCTGTACTCCAGCTCCAGTTCTTCCGCGAGATATGCGTCGCTCATGCAGTGCATATCGGAAACGCCGTCCCGCATCAGCTGATAGGTCTGGGAATGGTAGAAAAGGGCCAGTGCCGCGTCCAGT
>CALWBS010000005.1 GCA_944376135.1 uncultured Enterocloster sp. | reverse complement strand
GTATCAAGAGTCGGCATCATCGGCGCCACCCGCGGCTACGGCTATACCCTTCTGGCCCAGATTCCCAAGGTTAAGCAGATGGAACTGCGCCTGATTTCCTCCCGCCATACGGATGAATGTATGGAGGTTCTCACAGGGCTGGGCTATAAGGAGGAGGATATCGCGGTGTGTGAGACTGCGGAGCAGGTGAAGGATGCCTCCAAGGACAAGGTCCTCATTGTGAAGGACTACCATCTGGTTCTTGAGAGCGACATAACAGCCCTGGTGGAATGCACCGGCAATACGGCCGTGAGCGCCGAGGTTTCTGCGGAGGCCCTCAAGCGGGGCATTAATGTCTATATGGTTTCCAAGGAGACCGACAGCGTATGCGGGCCCATGCTCAACCATATTGCCAGCCAAAACGGCACGGTCTACTCTCTCGTGAACGGCGACCAGCCCCGCAATCTTCTGGATCTCTATTCCTGGGGCAAGATTCTGGGTCTGGAGATCATCGCAGCGGGCAAGGCCAGCGAGTATGATTTTGTCTGGAATCCGGACAACGGAGAATTTACTTATATGGAGGGAAATTCCGAGCCCAATGAAGTGATTCCGGAGATGAAGGACTTCTGGCACTTTAAAGGCGCGGAAACGCTGAAAGAGCGGGAGCGTCTTCTTGAGAAATACATGGATGTAATCTCCGCCGACCTATGCGAGATGAATCTGGTGTCCAATATCACCGGCCTGGTTCCCTCCGCTCCCCGGATGCACTACCCCATCGCCAAGGCAAGCGAGCTGGCGGACATCTTCATCCCGAAGGAGGACGGCGGCATCCTGGAAAAGACCGGCGTGATCGATGTATTCTGCTGCCTCCGCGCACCGGACGAGGCGAGTTTTGCCGGAGGTGAGTTTATCATCGTCAAATGCGAAAATAAGACCGTGTGGGACCTTCTCACCGGAAAAGGACATGTGGTAAGCCGCAGCGGAAAGTATGCCTGCATGTATCTCCCCTATCACTATATGGGACTTGAAACCCCCATCTCCATCCTTCTCGGCGACCTCCTTGGCCTCGGCACCCACGAAGAATGCCGCCAGGTGTCCGTCATGACAGGCGTGGCCCGCAGGGATATTCCCAAGGGCACGGTTTTAACGGTTGCCGGCCATCATCACTCGATCGACGGCCTTGTGCCTGAGCTCTGGGAAGCCAAGGATGCGCAGAACGCCGCTCCCTTCTATCTTCTCAACGGTGCGGTGCTCCTCAAAGATATTAAGGCAGGAGAACCTGTCACCAGGGACGCCGCGGATCTGACGGGAAGCCTGCCCTATGAGCTGTATGAGCAGGGACTTAAGCTGTAAAATATAGACGGACGCGTCAATCACTGATATACGGTACTGCAAAAAGCCGAAACCTCAGGCGCACGCCAAAGGCTTCGGCTTTTCTATTCGCGCGGGCAATAACTTTCCTAAAAATTATTTCCCGCTGCTTTTACATAATCCGCACATTCTTCAGCGCCCCGGTCTTTGAGAACTGGGTCCACTCGCATACATTTACCGCATGGTCACCGATGCGCTCCAGATACTTGGCAATCATCAGGAGGTCGATTCCCTGGTCTGCCTGATCCGGTGAGGTGCGCAGAAGATCAATCACATCCGTCTTCACCTGGTTGAACAGTGTGTCCACCTCGTCATCCCGTTTGATAATCTCCATAGCCGCATCCAGATCCTGGGCGATAAAGGCCTCAATGGCATCATGCACCATTTTCTGGGCCGCTGACGCCATGTTGGGCAGATGCTTTACAATATGATAAGCGTGCTCCACCTTAATCCGAAGGATGAGCTCCGCAATGTCGGAAGCGTGGTCGCCGATGCGCTCCAGATCCGTCACCACCTTGAGGGCGGTGGATACCTGGCGCAGATCGCAGGCGACCGGCTGCTGGCGCAGAATCAGGGACAAACAGCGGGATTCCACGGCCCGCTCCATATCGTTGATGGTACGGTCGCCCTTGATAATTTCCTCCGCCTTCTCGTGGTTCTGATCCTCAAAAGCCACAAAGGTCTGCTCGATGGCGTTTTCCACCATACGGGCCATTTCCTTTAAATCTTGGTTTAATTTTTCCAGTTCCAGTTCATAAGTCACACGTACGCTCATTCTATGTTCCCTCTCCAAATTCAATCAGCCGAAACGGCCGGTAATATAGTCCTCTGTTCTCTTGTCCTTAGGCATGGTGAACAGTTCATCTGTAGGGGCATACTCTACCACCTCGCCCACCAGGAAGAAGGCGGTATAATCCGCAATACGGGTTGCCTGCTGCATATTGTGGGTCACGATGCAGACCGTATATTTGCTCTTGAGATCGTCCATCAGATCCTCAATCTTCAATGTAGAGATGGGATCCAGAGCGGATGTGGGCTCATCCATTAAAAGCACCTCCGGCTCTACAGCCAGGGCTCTGGCAATGCAGAGACGCTGCTGCTGGCCGCCGGAAAGTCCCAGCGCGGATTTTTTCAAGCGGTCGGACACTTCATCCCAGAGAGCCGCGCCCTTTAAACTCTTCTCCACAATCTCATCGAGCTGTGCTTTATTCTTGATGCCATGGATTCTGGGGCCATAAGCCACATTATCATAGATGCTCATGGGGAAGGGATTGGGCTGCTGGAACACCATGCCGACTTTTTTGCGCAGCAGGGTAGTATCCACCTGCGGATCATAGATGTCCTCATCGTCCAGCAGGACGGTTCCCTCGATTTTCACATTATCTACCAGATCATTCATACGGTTTAATGTCTTTAAGTAGGTCGACTTGCCGCAGCCTGAGGGACCGATGAAGGCGGTAATTTTATTCTCGTATAAATCAAGGGAAACATTTTTCAGCGCATGATTTTCCCCGTAATACAGATTCAGGTTTTGTGTTTGGATCTTTGTCTTTGTTTCCACTGCTATTCTCCTTGTATAATCGATAAAGGCTTATGCCTTGGCTTCCACATTAAACTTGTGCGACAGGAATTTTGCCAGCCCGTTGATTCCCAAAACTACCACCAGAAGTACCACCGCCGTGGCAAATGCCTCATCATAATTGGCCTTCTGCATAAACAGATAAAGTTGGATTGTCATTGTCCCGCCGGACTCAAAAATTTTTGAAATAAGATTTCTTGGCAGATAATAGCCGCTTCCTGCCGTGAAGAGCAGAGCTGCGGACTCCCCTACAATACGCCCGATAGCCAAAATCACACCGGTCAGGATGCCGGGCATAGCGCTCGGCAGAAGGATGGTGCGGATCATGTACCACTTGGTCGCGCCGATTCCCAGAGCGCCGTGGCGGTAGCTGTCAGGGACGGTTTTTAATGCCTCCTGAGTCGTCCGGGTGATCAGCGGAAGGATCATCAGAGTCAATGTCAGGGCGCCGGTCAGAATTGAATATCCCAAGCCCAGGGTGTTCCCAAAAAACACCATTCCGAACAGGCCGAAGATGATGGAGGGAATGCCGGACAAGGTCTCCGTCGTAAACTCAATTGCCCGCACGATACGGCCTGGCTTTGCATATTCATTCAGGTAAACCGCGGATCCCACGCCGATGGGAGTCGCAATCAAAAGAGTGATTACCACGATGTAAAGAGTATTGATAATATTTCCCAGAATACCGACCGTGCCTTTTAAGGTGCTGGTGGCTGTGCTGAGGAATTCCCAGCTTACATTCGGTATCCCCCGGAAAAAGGTGTATCCCAGAATACCCACCAAAAGCAGCATGGCGATTCCCGCGCATCCGTAGATAACGCCTGTGAGGATTACATCGGAGGTTCTGACATGCTTTCCGTAGATGCTGTCCCTTACTTCCGACGCCTTGTTGATGGATACGGCAATATTGCTAGTCATTCTTCTTCTCTCCCTTCTTTAAGAATCGTGTGAGGGATATATTAATAATCATAATAAACGCGAAGAGCACCAACCCGATGGTGAACAGCACCTGCCGGTGAAGGCCGGAGGCATATCCCATCTCCGCCACAATGGCCGTTGTCAAAAAGCGTACGGAGTTAAAGGGCAAGGGAAGGTTCACAGAGCTTCCCGACACAAGGCTGATGGCCATAGCCTCGCCGATGGCACGCCCCGTCCCCAGTACAATCGCTGTGATAATTCCTGACTTGGCAGCCGGGACAATCACGTGGAAGATCGTCTGGATCTTCGTCGCGCCCAGTGCCAGGGACGCGCTCTTTAAATGCGCGGGGACTGCCCGCAGGGAAGATTCGCTGATATTGATGACCGTGGGTAGGATCATCAGGGCCAGAACCAGTACCGCAGAGATCAAATTTGCGCCGCCGGTAAACTGGTGGGTAGTGGAATTTCTAAAAATCGCCAGCTCCAGCTTATACATCAACGGATTCAGCAGAAGGATTCCCAAAAGACCATATATTACCGAAGGGATGCCGGCAAGGAGCTCAACTGCAGGACGGACAATATTTGCCAGTCTCTTGGGAGCCACCTCAGCCAGGAAAATTGCTGTCATCACACCGATAGGCACGCCAATCAAAATTGCCAGGAATGTACCTACAATGGATGTGAGGATAACATAAAGGATTCCGAAGCTGGGATCCGCAGCGGCCGGCTGCCATACAGTCCCAAAAAGAATATCCAGTATTCCTACCTGGAACAGGGCCGGGGTTCCGCTGATAACCATGTATAAGGTAATAGAGGCAACAGCCAGGACGGCGAAAAAGCCGCAGGCGGTGAAAATCACCTGTGCAGCTTTTTCGACGGTAGACTTGCTGCCATGATGGGAACGTATGGAAAATGTTTCCGGTCTCATGCAGATAAGTCTCCTTTCCATATTCTCATGCAATTACTGCTCTACCGTGATCAGGCCCACGGACTTCACGATCTCGCTGCCCTCGTCAGAGTAAATGTAGTCAAACAGAGCCTTTACCAGATCGTTCTGCTCGCTGATCTCACCCTTGGTAGCCATTACAAAAGGACGGCTCAAGAAGTAGCTGCCGGCCTTGATATTCTCTTCAGTGGGCTCTGCTCCCTCAAGCTTTAATGCTTTTACTGTGTCGTCCAGGACATCCAGGGATACATAACCGATAGCGCCAGGGGTAGATGCAACCTTTGCCATCACAGCGCCGGTGCTGTCCAGCTCATTTGCGTACTTGCAGGCATCCTCAATCCCCAGAAGCTCCTCAAAAGCGCTTCTCGTACCGGAACCAGCCTCGCGTCCAACAACTACGATAGGAGTGTTCTCTCCGCCAACCTCGCTCCAGTTGGTGATTGTTCCTGTGTAGATATCGGTCAGCTGCTGCTTGGTCAGATCCTCAACCGTGTTGGCGGGGTCAACCACTACGGCAATTCCGTCGATTGCTACAATGTTCTCTGCGATGCCCGCTGCCTTCTCCTCGTCAGTCAGGTTTCTGGAGGAGTTGCCGATATCGGCGCTTCCATTTGTCACAGCCTCAACGCCTGCGCCGGATCCCACAAATTCAGCGGTCACGGTTACGCCCGGGTACTTCGCCATAAAGGACTCAGCCAGAGCATTCGCAAATTTCTCCATAGAGGTAGAACCTACCATACTGATAGAACCGCTCAGATCTGCGGGAGCCTCTGTCTCCTCGGCTGCTGCCTCGGTGGTCTCCTCTGCTTCTGCACTGGTCTCGGCCTCGGTAGCTGCCTTAGTCGCTGCGGTTGTAGCCGCTGTGGTCTCCTCTGCGCTGCTGCCGCATCCTGCCAGCATACCCATTGCCAGTACGGCGGAACCGATTACTGCCATTGCTTTTGCACTGTTCTTTCTCATAAAACTTTGCCTCCCATATCTGCGCTTTTGCGCTTTATTTTTATGTTTTTTCTTGCTTCGTTACATCTGGGAGTATACAAAAGTTTCTTTTGGGTAGAAAGCATGGAATGGTATAGTTTTTGTAAAATCTGTGTAAAACGTCCCCTGAAGAGCTGGGGGCGGGCAAGAAAAAAGCAGGCGCAAAGCCCGCTTTTTCTATCTTATGGTTCTTATCCGCAGTCCGAAGACACTTCTGTTATTTCAGCTTCTTCCCATCCGCAAAAGCATTTCCCACCTTCTCGCCAATTACATGATACGCGTTGTTGAAGGGGTCAAAGGTGATGGGAGCCGCCTTGGCCACGTCCACCTTTCCGTCTGTCATCGCGCTCTCGTCCACGCTGACATTGACAATCTCGCCGACCATACGGCAGGTCTCGGGGTCGTAGCTTACCAGTTTGCACTCCAGGCAGACCGCCAGCTCATTGATAATGGGAGCGTCCACCAGCTCGCTCTTTGTGGTGGTAAAGCCCGCCCTCGCCAGCTTATCCGGCACCTTGTTGGCAGACTCGATTCCCACATAATCACAGGCCTCCACATGAGCCGCATCCGCCATGCTGACGGTAAATGCCTTCCGCCCAAGGATATTCTTGACGGTCTTGTGTCCCGCGCTCAGGCACATGGATATCTCATTCGCCTCGCTGATGCCGCCCCAGGCCGCATTCATCGCGTCCGGCACTCCCGCCTCATCATAGCTTGCAATAATCAGCACCGGCTGGGGATAGGTAAGAGGCTTTGCGCCAAAATTTTTTCTCATGATAAATCTCCTCCTTTTCAGCTTTTCTTTATAAAATCCGTCCCGCACTTCGGGCAGTGAATGCTCACCTTCCCGTGCCCTCTGGGAATCCGCACCCTCTGCCCGCAGCCCGGACATTTAAAAATGCGGTACTTCCTTCCCTCGGTAAAACGGAAGCGGAGCTTTTTTAAATATTCGGACACATAAAACTGCATCCGCAGATACGCCTGGTTTTCCTGCCAGCGGCGGTTCACGTTTTTTGAAAGCATGCGGAAATAAATAAGGACAATCACCGCCAGT
>CALWBS010000004.1 GCA_944376135.1 uncultured Enterocloster sp. | reverse complement strand
AGCTCCGGCGAAAAACCAAAATGGAGGAAAAAGACATGAGCGTAATTTCAATGAAGCAGTTACTGGAAGCAGGTGTGCACTTCGGCCACCAGACAAGAAGATGGAACCCCAAGATGGCTCCCTACATTTACACCGAGAGAAACGGCATCTACATCATCGATCTGCAGAAGTCCGTCGGCAAAGTGGACGAGGCTTACAAGGCTGTATCGGATATCGCCGCTGAGGGAGGCACCATTCTGTTCGTGGGAACCAAGAAGCAGGCGCAGGAGGCCATCAAGGCGGAGGCTGAGCGCTGCGGTATGTTCTATGTAAATGAGAGATGGCTGGGCGGCATGCTGACCAACTTCAAGACCATTCAGAGCCGCGTGGCAAGACTGAAAGAGATTGAGGCTATGTCCCAGGACGGCACCTTCGATGTACTTCCCAAGAAGGAAGTTATCAAGCTGAAGAAGGAGTGGGAGAAGTTAGAGCGCAACCTGGGCGGCATCAAAGAGATGAAGAGACTGCCTGACGCGATTTTCGTAGTAGATCCCAAGAAGGAGCACATCTGCATTCAGGAGGCGCATACTCTGGGCATCACTCTGATCGGTATTGTGGATACCAACTGCGATCCCGACGAGCTGGACTATGTAATCCCTGGCAACGACGATGCAATCCGCGCTGTGAAGCTGATTGTCTCCAAGATGGCTGACGCTGTGATCGAGGCAAAGCAGGGCGAGGTATTAGAGGGAGCGATGGAGATTGAGGTTCCCGTTGATGTAGATATGTTCGAGACAGAGAGCGCAGAGGCATAAGTATAAGAGGCGTATCATATCGGTCTGGTCTTCCGACAAAGTCCGGACCGAATATTCACAATCATCATTATTTTGGAGGGATATGACATGGCAGCAGTAACTGCAGCAATGGTAAAAGAGTTGAGAGAGATGACCGGCGCCGGCATGATGGACTGCAAGAAAGCGCTTGCAGCAACAGAGGGCGATATGGACAAGGCAGTTGAGTTCCTGAGAGAGAAGGGGCTTGCAGGCGCAGCCAAGAAGGCCGGCCGTATTGCGGCAGAAGGTATCGTAGCAACCGCCTTAAGCGAGGATGAGAAGAAGGCTGTTGTCGTAGAAGTTAACGCAGAGACGGACTTTGTTGCGAAGAATGAAAAGTTCCGCTCCTATGTAGCTGATGTGGCTGCACAGGCTCTGACCACTACCGCTGCTGACCTGGATGGGTTTATGGCTGAAAAGTGGGCAAAGGATGAGACCTTGACGGTGAAGGAAGCGCTTGCTTCTCAGATCGCTATCATCGGTGAGAACATGAATATCCGCCGCTTTGAGCAGGTGGAGGAGCCCAATGGTTTCGTGGCGTCTTATATCCATGCAGGCGGAAAGATCGGCGTTCTGGTGGACGTTGAGACCAATGTGGTAAATGATGCCGTAAAAGAGATGGCAAAGAATGTGGCGATGCAGGCTGCCGCATTAAAGCCCGTGTTCACCAGCAGAGATGAGGTGAGTGCGGATTATCTGGCAAAAGAGACAGAGATCCTCACAGCGGCTGCTAAGAACGAGAAACCCGATGCCAACGATAAGATCATCGAGGGCATGGTGAAGGGCCGTATCAACAAAGAGCTGAAGGAAATCTGCCTGTTAGATCAGGTATATGTAAAGGCAGAGGACGGCAAGCAGAGCGTAGCCGCTTACGTGGCTTCCGTTGCAAAGGCCAACGGCGCAGATATCAAGATTAAGAAGTTTGTCCGCTTTGAGACCGGAGAAGGCCTGGAGAAGAAAGAGGAGAATTTTGCCGAGGAAGTGGCAAAGCAGATGGGAATGTAAGCGAAGTTTTAGCTTAAAATAGTTCTGCCAGTGTAAAATCATTTAAGTCAAAAAAGTGAGTACAGTTTTGAGTCAGTAAGTGAGTCAAAATTGTACTCATTTTTCTTATACAGAAGGATATTGATGATATATTGGCACAAAGGGCTGATAAAAAAGGAACTAAAACAAGTTCTTTTTTACTGTCGCGAAAATCAAATGCGCCAGCTTTGGGGACAGAAGAGGAATATCTGGGCAGCAGCCGAACGTATTATACCCGGATGGAAAAGCTTCCCGAGAACACACTTGCAAATCCGTCAAAATCCGATATAATGGGACAGGATAGAAACAAGCGGGCCAGCGCAAAGCGGATGCCCGCGGTGACGGAGGGAAGAAGGATGAACAGGGAGCCGATACGGGTGGCGGTGATGGCGGACACCCATGGAGTTCTGCGCCCGGAAGTGGAACAGGTGCTCGCTACCTGTGATGTGGTGATTCACGCCGGCGATTTCGACAATCAGCTCTTATACCACAAGCTTTCGGTGGAATGGCCGCTCTATGCGGTCTGCGGAAACAATGACAGGGGGGCCTGGGCGGGAGGGCTGCCCACGGTCAAGCGGTTTTCCATCGGCGGGGTGAGGTTTATCATGGCCCATAAGCGCCAGGATGTGCCGAGCAGCCTGGGAGACGCCCAGGTGGTGGTATTTGGCCATTCGCACATGTACCAGCAGGAGGAGGTGGCGGGCCGCCTGTGGCTCAATCCCGGCGGCTGCGGTTTTAAGCGATTCACCCTGCCGCTGTCTCTGGCGGTTATGACGATTGCGGACGGGACCTGGACGCTGGAGACCATTTGGCTGGAGAAGGGGTATGGCACCCGGAGCGCGGCTATTGCCCAGCGAGAGAAGGCAAAGGAGAGCCGGTATGAAAAGCGGCAGAAGCGCTACCGGCAGAGCCGGGCGGCGGTATCAGAAAAGAAGGGGCCGGCGACCGATGGAGATGGGGAATTTGGCGGGGCAGATGCGCTCGTCGGAGCCGTATCTCCTGTCAGAGCGGAGGAAGCGTCCCGGCCTGCCTTCCCGGAACCAGGCCGGGACGAGCTTTTTCTTATTGCGCGGATTCTGCGTCAGCACAAAACCGGCGGAGAGCCGGCCTGGATCGCGGAAAATCTGAATGCGGACCGTTCCTTTGTGGAGGATGTCTGCGCCGCAGCTGTGCGCCTGCATGAGACGGATGCACGGCGCGTATGGGAGGCAGTGGGAGGAGAAAGGAGTCAGAGAGATTTCTAATCCCTTTTGCAAGGTTTCGGTACAGCCTCAGGATTTCTGTGAGAATGGGCCGGAGTTTTTCAAAGGGATAACGGAAAACAGCGTCTCATACAGGGGAATGGTGCGGGTCCGCGTGCCGAATTCAAGGCCCATACGGATGCGGATCTGCCCCTGGTATTTTTTACTGTGGGAAAGAATTTCGGCCGCATAGCGGGGATC
>CALWBS010000003.1 GCA_944376135.1 uncultured Enterocloster sp. | reverse complement strand
CTGGGCCACAGAGGGCTTTCCTCCGCAGGAAGGCGGGAAGCCAGCCGGTAGATCAGACGCTTTCCCTCCCTCTTCGACGTAAAAATCCCCAGAGCCTCATACTCCTTCAGCTTATTGCGCACGGTCTGGCTCTCAAAAGCTATCCCATATTCCTCCGAAATGCCGTCGCTCATCTCCCCGGCCGTCAGCCCCTCCGGATGTTCCAGAAGCATATCCGCCAGGAAAAAGTGGAGCAGGATATCATTGTCCGTGACGCTCTTGGATTTCCACGCCTTGTACAGAGGGTTCTGGGAAATGCGCTTGCTGTCCACATCAATGTACACCTGCTTTCCCTTGGCCCCGTAGTCCGACTTCACGTATCCGGCCATCCAGCCCTCGATCCGCCGGCGCTCATTGTCATAGGTGCGGCCGCTCTTCCCATCGTAATCCCCCCGCACCTTGAATCCATAAACATAAAACTGCCGCATATAATCCCGGATGCGATCAAAATTTTTGATAAGCTCCTGAAACTCCGCCATTTTCTCACCTCATCCCCATTATAAAGGCACCGGAAAAGAGTTCGCAACATTTTTTAAATGATTTTCCCTGCAAAATGCCGTATCCTGTAAACAGTTAAGGGAGCACGCAAACGCTCCGGATGCCGTGATAAATGCACCGGCAAGTGAAAGGAAGTGAATCGATATGTTCGTACTGTATGATAAAGAAACCATGAAAATCCCCGTAAAGGTGTGGCTGGAAAATGAAAAAGAGCTGGAGGCCACCTGCCGGGAGCAGGCTCTTCATCTGGCCAACGTCCCCTTTCTGCAGGGACCGGTCTGCCTCATGCCCGATACCCACGCAGGCATGGGAATGCCCATCGGCGGAGTGATCGCCTCGGAGGATGTGATCATTCCCAATGCGGTAGGCGTGGACATTGGCTGCGGCATGGCCTACACCGAGACCGGCATCCGCGCAGATGATATCCGGCAGATTATGACAGGAAACGGAAACCTGGTTCAGGCCATCGTCGGAGACATTATGCGCAATGTCCCTGTGGGCTTTGCCCACCACAAACAGCCCATGCCCTCCTACGTCCTGGACCGGGCATTGGACGAGATGGACAAATATGAGAAAGACGGCGAGCTTCTCGGCCAGCTGGATGCCGGATACTTTCAGATTGGAACGCTGGGCGGCGGCAATCATTTCATTGAGCTCCAGGAGGACGATGAGGGCTTCCTCTCCGTGATGATTCACTCCGGAAGCCGTCATTTCGGAAAATCTGTCTGCGATTATTTTCACCAGAAGGCCCGGGCACTGAACCAGAAATGGTACAGCCAGGTACCGGATTCCTACCGGCTGGCCTTCCTGCCTGTGGACAGTCCCGAGGGGCAGCAGTATCTGAACTGGATGCAGCTCTCTATGGACTTCGCCGCGGAAAACCGCGAGAAGATGATGCTGGCCGTAAAGGCCATTCTGGAAAAATGGATTGGAAAATACACAGAGCTTTCTCTGAATTTTTCCAATGACATCAACTGCCACCACAATTATGCGTCCCTGGAAAATCATAAGGGAAAGGATCTCTGGGTACACCGCAAAGGGGCCGTAGAGGCGCGAAATGGACAGCTGGCCGTAATCCCCGGCGCCATGGGCTCTTACAGCTATGTAGTCATGGGACTTGGAAATGAAGAGAGCTTCTGCTCATCCTCCCACGGCGCCGGACGCCGGTATTCCCGGAAGGGAGCCATGGAGGTGTTTACCTGTGAGGAAGTCATCCTTGATCTGGAGCGCCGGGGCGTGGTTCTCGGAAAGAAAGGAAAAGCGGATGTGGCGGAGGAAAGCCGGTTCGCCTACAAAGACATTGAAACCGTCATGGATAACCAGAAAGATCTGGTAATCCCTGTGAAGCGCCTGAAAACCATCGGCGTGGTAAAAGGATAAAATGATATCCCATATGCAGTTACCCTGCATATTTTCCAAAATACAGGCAGGCCGCCCCGGGAGCGAAGCTTTCTCAGTGTTCAGACACACTCCGGGCTTCCTGGCGCCGCCGCCCCTGGCGGAAAGGTGTCCCGGCAGTCTGCATCCACATGACCTGTCGCGGGTTCAACTCCCGCCGCTCCGGTACCCCCGGATGCGTAGCTAAGCTGGTATAGCAGTCATATCATTCGTGATTGGTTCACGACCACCAAGAAGGAAAAGAAAATGCCCTTTTGCTCCCGCCAATGCCCGAAGGGGATATACATCCCCCAGGACAGCGGCAGTTTTGGCCCGGCCTGCGCTTTGAGATACAGCCTGCGGCCGCGCCGGAGACGTCATCCCGGAAAGCGGAGTACATCCGTACCAAAATCAGTCTTGCTGCTCCTAAAAAACAGCTTCACTGAACAAAATGCGGACTCTTTGCGCTCCCAATGACCGCTCCCGGCATACCCGCCAAAGCCCCCGCGGCCAAAACGGAGCGGGGCATGGGCTTTTCCGCAGCTCAACCATTTACCCGAAAGGAGAAATCCATATGTTTAAGAAATATATCATCAAAGAGCAGGAATGCGGATATTTAATGAAAAATGGAAAATTTGTAAAGCTTCTCACCGCAGGCCGCTATACATACGCAGACGTTCTGGGATATGAGGTGTTTAAGACTTCCATGACCGGAGAGGTGAACACCTGCAATATCCCCGAGGATGTTCTGATGAAGGATCCCGCCTTTGCCTCCCGGGTAATCAAGGCGGTTCTTCCCGACACATCCATCGCCATCCGGTTTGTAAATAAAGCATTTAAAGAGGTGCTCACCAAACCCGAAACCTTATTCTGGAATGTATTTGAAAAAAACGAATTTCAGATCATTGACATCACGGCATCCTCCATGGAGGAAACCCTTCCCCGGATGTACCGGGATCTGATGCCTTCCAAATTTTACAAAAAAATTGTCATCAAGGACGGGGAGATCGGCCTTCTCTACTTCGACAACCGGATGGAGCGTCAGCTCTCCCCCGGCACCTACTTCTTCTGGAACTACGGGAGAGAGGTAAGCTGCAAAATCTTCGACATGAAGCTCAAGCAGCTGGAAATCTCTGGGCAGGAGATCCTCACCGCTGACAAAGTTGGCGTTCGGATGAATGTGGTCTGCACCTACCGGATCACGGATCCGGAGCGGCTGGTGGGCCTGGTGGAAGGCGTTGCCTCCCAGCTTTACACCTGCGTCCAGCTGATTTTAAGGGAATACGTGGGAAAATACAGACTGGATGAACTTCTGGCACAGAAGGAGGCTGTGGCCGCCATGCTTCGGAACAAATTAAAAGAAAAGGAGAACTTCTACTGCGTGGAATTTGCAGACGCCGGAATCAAGGATATCATCCTGCCCGGCGAAATCCGGGACATCATGAACACCGTCCTTGTGGCTGAGAAAAAAGCCCAGGCAAATGGGATCACCCGGCGGGAGGAAGTAGCATCCACCAGGAGTCTGTTAAACACAGCCCGTCTCATGGACGAGAACGCTACCCTGTTCAAGCTCAAGGAGCTGGAATACCTGGAGAAAATCTGTGACAAAGTGGGAAATATTTCCCTAAACGGCGGAAAAGGCGTGCTGGAACAGCTGGCCGATCTGACCGGAATGGAGTGCGCAAAGCGTGCCGGGCAGTAACCAGACATCCGGGGACCGGCCTCAGGCACCCGCATGCCCCCACCTTGACAGTCCCCCGGGCTCCTGGTGTATAATAAATAATAAGCGGTTCAGTCCGGGCAGAAAGCAGGTTTTCTGTGTTTTTGTACCTTCTGGGCCGTAAAAAAATTTCATATAGAAAGGACGTTTTATTATGTTGCAGCTGAAGAAGCTGTCATGCTCACTGATCCGGGAGATAAAGGAGGTTTGCCAGGCAAAACTTCTCGGCTCCATTCTTCTGGGAACGGCCATCACTACCTTCGGTCTCTACAATGTACACCAGCAGGCCGAGATCACTGAGGGCGGAATCCTGGGGCTCATTCTTTTACTGAACCACTGGCTGGGCATGTCATCTTCCATACTGTCACCACTGTTGGACGGTTTGTGCTATCTTTTGGGGTTCCGTTACCTGGGAAAGAGATTCCTAAAAACCTCCATCATCGCTACCATCTGCATGTCCGGATTTTTCCGTCTGTGGGAGCAGTTCCCCCCTGTTCTGCCAAGCCTTGCGGAGTACCCGCTGCTTGCGGCAGTTGCCGGAGGATGCTTCATCGGAATCGGGTGCGGACTGGTGGTTCGTCAGGGCGCTTCCAGCGCCGGGGACGATGCCCTCGCCATGGTTATCTCCAAGATTACCGGCTGGCGGATTTCACGGGCTTATTTGTTTACGGATGTCACGGTTTTGGTTTTATCACTGAGCTATATACCGGCGGCTAATATCGTGTATTCACTTATCACTGTAACCATCTCCTCCTATCTAATCGGATATATCCAGAATGCGGGAACGCGCAGAGCGGTTTCAAAGGAGGATGTTTCTGCATAAATAAATATAAGCGCTTTCCGGCGCATGCAAGTGCAGTAAGGCGGGCCTTCAGCCCGCCTTTTCTGGACCGTGTACCCCTTATCCACTAAGGGAATGTGCCCGGCAGCAGAATGGTCACAGCAAAAAACAAAGGACGGAATTATGTATGAACAAAATCAAATGCTTCAGATATTTGTGTGCACTGCGGGCGGCAATTCTTGCACTTTGCCTCATCCTTTCCGGCTGCAGCAGATCCCGTGAAAACATCTCGGAATCCCCCGCATATCCCCTCCCTTCTCGGAGCACAGTGCCCTCCTCCGGCCCGCACACAGAAATCTCAGCTGACAAATTCCGCCTCACCATGGACGCGGCGCCCGTAGCTTCTTATCCGGAGATTCTTCCCCTATATCAGATAAAGACTGCCTCTTATTCCCATGAAGACTTCTTACCATCAGTGTACAAGGGGACATACGGTTCAGCGCCACGGAAAGGCGGTTCTGCGTCGTTACTGTCGCTCGGCGTACGTCCAGTACGCCTCGTTCCAGTGCCTAGCAGAATCGCCCTTCCGCGACGCTGAACTCC
>CALWBS010000002.1 GCA_944376135.1 uncultured Enterocloster sp. | reverse complement strand
CAGGCTCTTGAAATTTTTCATTTCCCGGAATTTAGACCGAACAATATTCGCTCGCTCAATAAATTCTTCCTTGGTGCACATGCGCGCCCACTGGAAGGGGGTAAAGGGCTTGGGCACAAAGAAGGAGGAACTTGACACGATCTGCACTTTTCCCTTTCTCTGGTCCTTGGGAATCTCATAGTAGGCCTCGGCAATCTTTTCTGAGAGTAGGGCAATGCCCTCCATATCCTCCCGGGTCTCCGTGGGCTGGCCCAGCATAAAGTAGAGCTTCACTCGGTTCCAGCCGGCTGCGAAGGCGTCCCTGGCTCCCCGGAGGATGACCTCCTCGGTAAGGCCCTTGTTGATCACATCCCGCAGACGCTGGGAGCCGGCCTCAGGCGCAAAGGTGATGCTGCTCTTCTTCACATCCTGCACCTTTCGCATCACATCCAGAGAAAAAGCGTCGATGCGCAGGGAGGGAAGGGAGATATTGACCCCTTTGCCGTGAAAGGTGTCGATGAGGAAGTTCACCAGCTCTTCCAGATGACTGTAGTCACTGGAACTTAGGGAGCTCAACGAAATTTCCTCGTGGCCCGTGCTGGTGAGCATGTCCACCGCATACTTTTTCAAATATTCCAGGCTGTGCTCCCGCAGAGGCCGGTAGATGTTTCCCGCCTGGCAGAACCGGCATCCCCGGATGCATCCCCGCTGAATTTCCAGAACCACCCGGTCCTGGGTGGCTTTGATGAAGGGAACAAGGGGCTTCTCAATATAGCTCACGCTGTCCATATCCTTCACAAGCTCCTTGGACACGCGCTCCGGGGCATGGGGATTGTTGGGCGTAAAGGAAGCGATGGTGCCGTCCGCCTTGTAGGCCACATCATAAAAGGCGGGCACGTAGATACCGGGAATTTCGGCGGCCATTTCCAGAAAAGCTCTGCGGCTTCCTCCGGCTTTTTTGTTCGCTATAAAACGGTCCATTAAATCAAAATAGACCGTCTCTCCTTCTCCTATATAAAATAAATCAAAAAACGGGGCCAAGGGCTCCGGATTGTAGGCGCAGGGCCCGCCGCCGATGACAATGGGATCCTCCTCGGTGCGGTCCGCCGCATGGAGGGGAATCTGTGACAAATCCAGAACCTGGAGCACATTGGTGTAGCACATCTCATACTGAAGCGTGATGCCCAGAAAATCAAAGTTCTTCACCGGTTCCTGGGACTCCAGGGTGAAGAGCGGGATGTGCTTTTCCCGCATAATCGCATCCAGGTCCACCCAGGGGCTGTACACCCGCTCACAGCAGATGTCCTCCCGCTTGTTGAACATGGAGTAAAGAATCTGCATACCCAGGTGGGAGGAGCCAATTTCGTACACGTCCGGAAACGAGAAGGCAAATCGTAAGCTTACCTTTTTCGGGTCCTTGATGACTTCATTGACCTCGCAGCCGATGTAGCGGCCGGGCTGCTGGATACTCAGTAAAATTTCATCGCTTAATGCTAATTTTTTCATAAATCAAAATACCTTTTGCCTGATTTTTGATACGAAACGGGAGAAATAGGAGGTTTTCATAAGATTATGCGGATATTGACTGGCAATCTTCCTTGATAAATGGAAGAAGCAGTTCAGCCCGTCCCAATTCCCGTCCTAACTGTCTATCAATCAATATAAATGGTATTTGCGGTAAAGTCAATATCAGAATATTTAAGAACAATGGTTTCTGAAATCCATTCCTCTGAAAACGCTCTAATATTTTCAGCCCAATATATCCATCATAGATTTAATGCCCGGACAGCAGCCTGCATACCGCTTATCTATCGCTCCTCCGGCTCCGCGCTGTAAACCATGTCAATAAAAAACTGCCCTGTCCCTGCCTGTTCCCCCAGCGCCTCCCGGCAGTCCAGGTCGTTAAAATGCCACCACTCGGAGGCCAGGGGTGTCATTCCGGCTGCCGTACAATAGCGCTGAAGCTGCAGGGCTTCCGGCGTCATAGTTTTTGCGGGCGCCGCTGTCTTCCACGCCTCCCTATCCCCGGAGGAGATCGGATTCTCAAAACAAACAGCCGCCGCGCTGAGCTCATGCATAGCGCTGGGCATTTCGTATTCCGCGGCGCCGGTAATCCTGCTGTACACATAACGGCCGGAATTGCTGTCCTCCCGCTCTGTCACAGCTCCGAGGCTTACGTCAATGGCATATCCCCTCTGGTGATTGGAAATTCTTGTAGCAACAAACCAGCCCTCGGACCAGGGGCTCCTGTTGACCCCTTCCTGCACCTCCGCGTCCGCCGCCATCAGGGCCTCAAGGCCGGATGCAATCCTCCGCTGCACCTCATAGGGACGGAATGCCTCATAGATGATCAGGGTGTTCCCATCTTCTGCCGCGTTCTGCTGGGCCTTCCCGATCTTTTTGGCCATCTCATAGAGGACGGGGACGATAAATTCTTCCCTCCCAAGCCGCGGGTTCCAACCGTAAGCCTGATACAGCGCCTCCCCTGTAAGCCCGGGAATTACTTTCCCGGAGGAGCGCAGCAGGGACGCCTCCGCGTTGTCCACCCGATACACAAGGGACGGAAGCAGATCCGGCAGATTTACCATGCAGTACCGGTGCATCACCCAGCCCCGCATTCCCTCTGCCTCCACCAGCCACCAATTTCCCGCCTCCTCGCATATGCGAAACCCTTCTCCCGGCTCCAGCACGGTCAAAATTTCCCCATTTTCATCCGTTTCCCTGTACAGGCTGACCGGAACGGAGGCATAGCCGCTGGCTCCAGATACCGGGAGTTCAAATATTCCATTTATTTCCAGATAATGAATCTCCTCTTTTTCTTCCTCTTCCAGCTCAATTTCAATCACCTGGTCCGTCCCGGGCTGGGAAGCGGAAGGGGCAGCCGCCTGCTGCTGTTCGTACGGAAAAACCTTGTCTTGCTCCCCCATGGGCAAAACAAGGAACCAGAAGGTTCCTATGGATGCCAGGACAAACGCGCCGAAAGCGAGGATGCCTCTAGTTCTTTTCTTTTTTCTCATTTCCTTTGCCTCCATAGCCGCTTCCGGAAGGGAGCAAATGTATCCGACCCATAAGCAATTTCCGCAACATGCATGAGAGACCCTTCCGACGGGAAAACCGGGGCAAGATCATGCTTGTATGTAAGCTTAACGCATGCTTTGCTCCGGTTTCTTCCACCGTCCTGAACAGCTATCATTGTTTTAATTAATACAGGACAAGTTGTTCACTATTAAATGTATTGTACGGCATTGCCATCCCTTTGTCAATGGGCGGAAACGCCGGTATGTTGTCCCATCGGATGCCTGCTGAATAAAGTATCACAATTTTTTTACTCACCGCAAACAATCCCCTTCTCTCAAATTTTATCCGCCAGGGCAGCCGCCTGCGCACAGCCGTCCGTTTTCTCAATATCACCGGCATTCAGGACGCCGGGAATCAGAACTTCTCCCGCCATATGCCATTTTACAAGCGCCGCAGAGCGCTCCACGGGGAGCCGCACGCCGTCTAAAACCGACATGTCCTCTTCCTCACAGCAGGCAATCAGCATACATTCCTTTCCCGCAATGTCTTTTCCGGCAACACAGAAGGAATACAGCTTGTCAATCACCGCCTTAATCTGCGCCGGAATCGAATACCAGTATACCGGCATGGAAAATACAACCACATCGGCGTCCAGAATAGCAGGCGCCATCAAATTGAAATCATCGTCAAAGGAACAGGCCTTTCCCGTCTTATAGCAGGTCTCACAGGCATGACAGCCGTCCACATGCATTTCGGCGGCGTCAAACCGTGTGACGCTGTGGCCCTTTCCCTCCGCCGCCTTGATGAAGGCCTCGGTCATAGCAAAACTGTTGCCGTTTTTTCTGGGACTCCCGGTAATTACTACGATTTTCTTGCTCATTAAATCTTACCTCCTTATGATTCACCGCGGGATTGACTTCTCCCGCTGCTGATATTATAATCATAGCAAGAATAAAACAGAAAACAAGTACGCACATAAAAGTGCGATACTAACCCAAAGGAGAGTGTAAAATGAGCAAACGATGCATCGCAAATGAATGCCTAAGTTCCACCGGATTCAGCTACACGCTGTCACTGATTAACGGGAAATATAAAATGACGATATTATATACCTTGATGGAGTTCGGAGTCGTCCGATTCAATGAAATGAAGAAGTATATCGGCGAAATCTCCTACAAGACGTTGAGCTCCGCGCTGAAAGAGCTGGAGGCCGACCAGCTTGTCCACCGGGAGGAATACCCGCAGATTCCGCCTAAAGTGGAATACAGCCTCACGGAGCGCGGGAAATCCCTTATTCCTATTTTAGATGGAATGTGTGAGTGGGGAGATAAGAATCGTCTCTAAGCTATCTTGGCTTTTTTCAATCAAAATCGCGCGTCCGGCTGTCTCCCTATGGTCCGCGATGTTCTGTTTCGTCCCATGCAGGGCATCGAAGCATTCGGTGCGAAGGGCCCCGCCTTCACCGGCTGGTCGGACATGATATTTAAATAGTCCAGCCGGAAACTGTTCCCCATTTCTCCATATTCTCATTCTCCCAATGCAAATGTGACGGTGACATCGCCTCTTCCCAGAGCTTTCTCCCATCCGGCCAGATTATCGATTTTCCCGATCCGGGTGTAACTCCAGGAATTGGAACCATAAAATATAACAATTTGATTTCCCTGATACAATACGATGTCACCGGTATGGGCCGCAGTCTGTCTGTCGCTGGCGGGCATGCTTACCCCCAGAGACCCCACCTTTTCAAAACCGGAAT
>CALWBS010000001.1 GCA_944376135.1 uncultured Enterocloster sp. | reverse complement strand
CCGGAGAAGATTCTCTACTATATTAAAGCCATGTGGCTGACCTTCCGGGCCTATGGAAATTATGAAAACCGGGGCAGGGCCCGGACCCGCTATATGCAGGAGGCCTGCGGCGGACCGGAGGCCTATGCAAAGGCGTACGGGGAGAAGCTGGCGGAAGTGTTTGCCGGGGAGAAACTGGAATTGGATGTGACACCGCACGCGGTGACAAAGAAGGATGACGGCGTCCGGATTAGGGGCCGGTGGGTGATCCCCCAGAAGCAGACCGGCCTGTATGCGGTGGCTTGGCATCCGCTGGGCGGTCAGCCAGATCTGTCGGTTCTCTGCGCGTTAAGCGATCTGCTGTCCGGGATGGAGGAAGCGGAGCTTCGGCTTGCTCCCGATGAAACGGCCTATATTGTGAATCTGACCGGCGGCGAGGCCGAGAAGGTATTGAAGCTTTTGGAAAATGATAATGCCCGCACGCTGTTTGAGACTTCGGTGAGCTGCATCGGCAGCGCTACCTGTCAGGTGGGTCTGCGGGATTCCCAGGGGCTTTTGGCTGCCTGTGTAAAGGCAGTGCGGGAGGCTGGGATTCCGGATGGGGCGCTTCCGCAGATTCATATTTCCGGCTGTCCCTCCTCCTGCGGAACGCATCAGACAGGAATATTGGGATTTCGGGGCGCCTCCCGGATGGTAGACAAAAAGCCCCAGAGCGGGTTCACTCTGTATGCGGGCGGCTGCGAGGGCCAGGGGGAAGAACAGATGGGCCGGGAGCTGGGAGTACTTTTAGAGAAGGATATTCCTGCGTTTCTTGTGGATTTGGGCAGGAAAGTGGCGGAGAGCGGGATGGAGTTCGGCGCTTGGTATGCGGCAAATCCTCAGGGAATTGACGAGACAGCGGCGCCGTATTTGGGATAAGACGCACAGAGCAGAAAAACCGCAGGGCCAGCGGACGCAGGGCGCCCCTGGCTTTGCGGTTTTGTGTTCGCCTCACAGCGGACCTGGAGGCGGGAGGACGGAAAACAGGATGAAGAAACGATGCTTAAAATGGATTTGTACTGCAGGCTGTATTCTGCTGGCCGCCGGAAATGCGGCTGGCTGCGGGGCAGCAGCGGCAGGTTCGGCGGCGGAGCGGGCGCAAGAACCGGCAATGCAGGCCGCTGGCACAGAGGAAGCGGTGGACGGCGGAGCTGGAAAGATGCATGCACAGGAAACTGCTCTGGCGGAGAAAGCGGACGCGGAGCGCACGGTTGTCTTCACGGATGACTTGGGCCGCAGGGTGGAGGTGCCCCGCCAGCCCGAACGCGTGGCGGCCCTAATCGGCAGCTTTGCGGATATCTGGTGCCTGGCCGGCGGAAAGGATAGTCTCGCAGCGGCTGCGGACGACACCTGGACTCAGTTTGAATTGGGGCTCTCCGACGAGGTAAAGAACCTGGGGGCGGTGAAAACACCCAGCACGGAAACGCTTTTATCCTCCCAGCCGGACTTTGTGCTGGGAAGCACAAAGACGGCTGCAGACGTTGAGCTCCTTGATATGCTGGATTCCATGGGGATTCCCAGCGCCTGCTTTGACGTGAGCTCTTTTGATGATTACCTGCGCCTGCTCAATATCTGCACGCAGATTACAGGAGACGAAGAGGCCTATGAAACCTACGGGGTAAAGGTGCAGGAGCAGATTGATGACGCCAGGGAGCGGGCGGCCCGGGCAAGAGGCGGGGATGCCGCTCCCAGCGTTTTGTACATACGGGCCACCGGATCCAGCTGTAAGGTAAAGGGAAGCCGGGGAACGGTTCTGGGAGAAATGCTGGCGGACTTAGGATGCGTGAATGTGGCGGACAGCGAGACTGCGCTTTTAGAGGAGCTGAGCCTGGAAACAATTCTGGCTGCGGACCCGGATTACATTTTTGCAGTGCTGCAGGGGGCGGACAACTCGGACGCCCAGGCCATGCTGGAGGGGACTCTGCTCTCCAATCCCGCGTGGGAAGGGCTGACGGCAGTCCGGGAGGGCAGATTCCATATTATGGATCAGAAGCTTTACAATCTGAAACCGAATGCGAGATGGGGAGAGGCATATGAGAAACTTGCGGACCTGTTGTACCCCGGAGAAGAATAAAAAAATCCTGGCCGTGCTTTTTCTGACAGCCGTTCTGGTCGGAGGACTTAGCCTGTGCCTGGGGGCGGAGCCGGTTTCCCCGCTGCGGGCCGTGCGGGGAATCCTATCACATCAGGAGACGGTGGAGACCCGGATTCTCGCGTATGTGCGTCTGCCGCGTACCTGCGCCGGATTTCTGGCAGGGGCGGCGCTGGCATGCGCGGGAGCTATTATCCAGGGGGTGCTGGCAAATCCTCTGGCAGCCCCCAGCACCATCGGGGTTAATTCCGGGGCAGGGCTGGCTGCGGCCATCTGCTGTGCTATAAATCCCGGCGCAGTGGCCGCTGTCCCCTTTGCGGCTCTGGCAGGGGCATTTTTTGGCGCTGTCCTGGTGCTTACCGTGGCGGAGCACACGGGGGCATCCCGGCTCACGCTGGTGCTGGCTGGCGTGGCTCTATCCGGGATGTTCGGGGCAGGGGTGGATGCGGTTGTCACCTTTGTACCCGAGGCGTTAAACGGGTATTCCGATTTTCGCATCGGAGGGCTTTCCGGGGTGTCTATGGCCCAGCTTTTTCCGGCATTTTGTCTGATTTTTCCTGGCATTCTCATCTCCTTGACGCTTCACAATGAATTGGACGTGCTCTCCCTGGGACGGGAGCAGGCCCAGTCCCTGGGGCTGGCTGCCGGCAGGCTGCGGCTGATATTTCTCGGCCTTGCCGCCGCGCTGGCGGGGGCGGCCGTGAGCTTTTGCGGCCTTTTGGGCTTCGTAGGTCTTGTGGTTCCTCATATGATGCGGCGACTGGTTGGGGAGGAGAGTGGCCCCCTTCTGGCAGCCTCGGCGCTGTGCGGCGGGGCCCTTTTATGCGGCTGCGACCTGGTTTCCCGCCTGATTTTTGCCCCCTATGAGCTCCCTGTGGGGATTGTCATGTCCCTTCTGGGAGGGCCATTTTTCATCTGGCTGCTTCTGCGGCGGAGAGGAGAGAGCCATGGTTGAACTTTGCGGTCTTTGCGTGGGATATGGGGAGCGTCCGGTGCTGCGGGGGGTGTCTCTAAGCTTCCTGCCGGGACAGGTGACGGTCCTTTTGGGACCTAACGGCTGCGGCAAGAGCACCTTGTTAAAGGCGGCTCTGGGACTGATTCCCATGAAAGAGGGTGAGGTGCTCTATGACGGGCAGGATATCCGCAGCTTATCGCCTAAGGAAATTGCCAGAAAGGCGGCGTACCTGGCCCAGAGCCGCAGCGTGCCCAATATTACAGCTCGGCGCATGGTGCTGCACGGCCGTTTTCCCTATCTGTCGTATCCGCGGCGCTACCGGCCCGAGGACTACAAAAAGGCACGGGAGGCGCTGGCCTGGGCGGATGCCCTGGATCTGGCGGACCGTCCCATGGGACAGATAAGCGGCGGCCAGCGCCAGAAGGTGTATCTGGCCATGGCGCTGGCTCAGGACACCCAGACCATTTTTATGGACGAGCCCACGGCCTATCTGGACATCCGGCACAGGCTGGAGGTAATGGCTCTGGCCCGCCGGCTGGCGGATATGGGCCGGGCTGTGGTCCTGGTGCTCCACGATCTGGACCTTGCCTTGAAAGGGGCTGACCGGGTGGCGGTGCTTGCGGAGGGGACGCTGCGGGAGAATGGAAGCCCGGAGGAGATATTTTCGAGAGGTGTTTTGGATGAGGTGTTCGGGGTGACTGTGCGCCGGGTGCCAACAGAAGACGGCTGGCAGTATTACTGCCGCCTGTAGTTTGGGAGGTTGTATGGCATATTTTCCGTTTTTTGTGGAGTTAGAGGGCGCATCCGGCCTTGTGGCCGGCGGGGGGAAAGTAGCTCTTCGCAAGGTGGAAAAACTGCTTCCCTACGGCCCGCATCTTACGGTTATCGCGCCCCGGATTGACGAAAAAATTTGGGGGATGCCCCGGGTGGTCTGCCTTCAGCGGGCATTTGAGCCGGGGGATTTAGAAGGAAAAGATTTCGCGGTGGCGGCTGCCGGAGACCGGGAGGTGAATCACCGGATTTCCCGATTGTGCAGGGAGAGGAAAATACCGGTCAATGTGGTGGATGATAAGGACGCCAGCAGCTTCCTTTTTCCGTCCCTGATTAAAAGAGGGGAGTTATCGGTGGGCATATCCACCGGGGGAAGCAGCCCGTCGGCGGCCATCTATCTGAAAGAGAGGTTTGCCGAGGCAGTCCCGGAAAATCTGCCGGAGATTCTGGATTTCCTGGCCGGGGAGCGTGCCAATATCCGGATGGAAGTGTCCCGCGGGGAGCGGCGGGAAGCGCTGATGAAGGAGCTGTTTTGGGCCTGCATGGAGCGGGGCGGGCCGCTGAACCGGGGGGAGGTCCGAAGGAGAATGGAAAAATATAGGGAGGATGAAGCGTGAGGACAGAAAGAGAGACAAGGGACGGCGGCATGGTCTTTTTAGTGGGAGCGGGCTGCGGGCCTGCGGATCTCATCACGGTGCGCGGCCTGCGGCTTTTAGAGCAGTGTGACGCCGTTGTGTATGACGATCTCATCGACCGGGAACTTCTCCTGGCGGTTCCGGAGCGTGCCCGGCGCATTTATATGGGAAAGCGGCAGGGAAGGCACGGCGCTTCCCAGGAGGAAATCTGTGAAACTTTGATCCGGCTGGCCCGGGAAGGTCTGCGGGTGGTGCGGCTGAAAGGAGGAGACCCCTATGTGTTCGGAAGGGGCGGGGAAGAGATGCAGGCTCTTGAGACAGCGGGGATTTTCTGCGAGCAGGTGCCGGGGATTACCTCTGCGGTGGCGATTCCCGCTGAGGCTGGGATTCCGGTGACTCACCGGGGAATGAGCCGCAGCTTTCACGTCATCACGGGCCACACAGCCCAGGGAAAGGAAGGGCTGCCGGAGGATTTGGAAAAACTGGCAGGCCTTAATGGAACCCTCGTTTTTCTCATGGGGCTTTCCCGGCTGGACGCCATTGCCAGGGGGCTTATGGAGGCGGGAAAATCGCCGGGCACCCCAGCGGCTGTGCTCTGCGGCGGCTGCGCGCCAAGCAGACAGGCGGTGCGGGGCACCTTGGAAAATATTGGAGAAATGGTCCGGAGGGCAGAAATAAATCCCCCGGCGGTAATCGTGGTAGGGGACACCGCAGGACTTAATCTTTTAGCGGAACGAGTTCTCCCTCTTTCCGGCGTACAGGTGGGGCTTGTGGGCACCTTGGCAGTGACAGAAAAACTGAAAGGTCTTCTGGAGAATGCAGGTGCCCGGGTACGCACGGTCCTGCGCTCCCAGGTGGAAGCGCTTCCCCTGTCCATGGATCTGCCAGGACTCTGTGACGGCTCCCGCCAGTGGCTGGTATTTACCAGCGCCAACGGGGTACGGGTATTTTTCGATGCGCTGCGCGAGCAGAAGCTGGATCTGCGCCGTCTGGCGGCCTGCCGGTTTGCTGTAATCGGCCCCGCTACGGGAGATGCGTTGTCCGAGAGAGGGATCCTGCCGGATTTGTGCCCCGGCACCTACACCAGCGCCGCGCTGGCTGATGCCCTGGCAGAGCGGATGGAAACAGAAGGGGAGAATGGGGAGGCGGTTCTTCTGCGCTCCCGCAAAGGGGCGAAGATTTTGCCGGAGACATTGCGGGCAAAAGGATTTGCCGTGCGGGATGTTCCGATCTATGATGTCCGGGCCATTTTGCCTGAGAAGGGCGGTCCTGTCTTGGAGGAAGCGGAGTCTCTGCGGAATCTGGATTACCTGCTCTTCTCCAGCGCCGGAGGAGTGGAACAGTTTTTTGCGCAGTATGGGGCGGTGCCGGAGGGGACTGTCTGCGCCTGCATCGGGGAGGTGACGGCCGGACGGCTTAGAGCGCGTTTGAAAATGCATTCCCGCCAGCAGGTGCATTGCACGGGAAAAATTCTGACGGCCCGGGAGGCCACGGCCCAGGCGCTGGCGGAAGCCGTAATCCGGGACGCGCACACGACAAACGCATGAGTAAATAAATTGTGAACAAATCCCTTTTTATGATATGCTGTAAATAAAAAGGGGATTTGTGCTATGGAAGAATTGTTGGAGTGGATGGACTATATCGAAGATATACGA